>JAEYNO010000436.1 GCA_023412515.1 Actinomycetes bacterium | reverse complement strand
CCGGTACGGCGGGTGCCTGCCGTGGGACCTGCGCGGCCCGGACGGCCGCGATGCGGTGCTCGCGCGCCTGCAGGGCCCGCACCGCCGCCTGGCTGTCCTGCCACACGAGCAGGCCGTCCGGCCCCGAGACGTCGAGCCCGCACGCCGGGCAGCGCCCGGCGCGCAGCGGCGTCGTGCACGCGGGGCACACGGTGGCGTCCTGCAGCGCGGCCAGCGTGCGCGCGTACAACGAGTGGGTCATGCGCGCATCGTGCCAGGTGGCGGGTGCGACGCTCAGCCTGTCCACAGGCGGGCGTGCGCGGGGGGCCTCCGGCAGGGCCCACCCGTCCACGACGCGGCCGCCCGACGTACGGGCGCGGGTGGTTGGGCCTAGGGTGGGCCACGCGGGCACGCGGCACGTTCCCGCAGGGACGGAGGTCACCATGGCTGGGCAAGAACACGTCAGGCGCCGTCACGACGACGAGCCGGTCGACGAGCCGGGGACGCCGGCCCCTGCGGCGGCGAGCGCGCAGTCCCGCGACGCGGAGGTCGACGCGCTGCTGGAGGAGATCGACGACGTCCTCGAGCAGAACGCCGAGCAGTTCGTCCGCGGCTTCGTGCAGAAGGGCGGTCAGTGATCGCCGATGGTGCACTCCTGGTCCGGCCCCGCGCAGCCCTCGTCCGGTCGGCTGCCGCACGCCTTCACCACGCCCGGGTCGTCGTCGTTCGTCGAGTTCCTCGCGGGCCACGCGCCCGAGCTGCTGCCCGGGAACCGGCCGCTGCCGGCGGGTGAGGTGCACGCGCCGCACGGCACCACGATCGTCGCGCTGACGTTCGACGGCGGCGTCGTGGTGGCGGGGGACAGGCGGGCCACCATGGGGTCGATGATCGCGAGCCGGCACATCGAGAAGGTGTTCCCGGCGGACGAGTTCTCCGCCGTGGGCATCGCCGGCACGGCGGGCCTCGCGATCGAGCTGGTGCGGCTCTTCCAGCTCGAGCTGGAGCACTACGAGAAGATCGAGGGCAGCCTGCTGTCGCTCGACGGCAAGGCCAACCGTCTCGCGACGATGATCCGCGGCAACCTCGGCCTCGCGATGCAGGGCCTCGCGGTCGTGCCGCTCTTCGGCGGCTACGACCTCGACCGGGGGGTGGGCCGGCTGTTCTCGTACGACGTCACGGGCGGTCGCTACGAGGAGCACGACCACCACGCGGTCGGGTCGGGGTCGGTCTTCGCGCGCGGGTCGCTCAAGAAGCGCTGGCGGGCTGGCATGGACGCGGCCGACGCGGTGCGCGTCGCGGTCGAGGCGCTGGTCGACGCGGCCGACGACGACTCCGCGACGGGCGGCCCCGACCACGTCCGGCAGATCTGGCCGGTCGTCGCGACCGTGACGGCCGCCGGTTACCTGCGGGTCCCGGACGACGAGCTCGCGGCCGCCGTCGCGGGCGTCGAGCGCACCCGCCGCGCGGGTGCCGACGAGGGGGACGTCCGATGAGCATGCCGTTCTACGTCTCGCCCGAGCAGCTCATGAAGGACCGCGCGGACTACGCCCGCAAGGGCATCGCCCGCGGGCGCTCGGTGGTGGTGCTGCAGTACGACGACGGCGTCGCCTTCGCGACCGAGAACCCGTCGCGCGCGCTGCACAAGATCTCCGAGATCTACGACCGCATCGCGTTCGCCGCGGTCGGCAAGTACAACGAGTTCGAGAACCTGCGCGTCGCGGGCGTCCGCTACGCCGACCTGCGCGGGTACTCCTACGACCGTGTCGACGTCACGGCGCGCGGCCTGGCCAACGCGTACGCGCAGACGCTCGGCACGGTGTTCACGACCGAGTCGAAGCCGCTCGAGGTCGAGCTCGTGGTCGTCGAGGTCGGGCGCGAGCCCGCGGGCGACCAGATCTACCGGCTGTCGTACGACGGCTCGGTGACCGACGAGCACGGCTGGGTCGTCATGGGCGGGCAGGCGGAGCGCCTCGCGGGCGTGCTCGAGGGCGGGTGGCGCCCGGGCATGACGCTGTCGGAGGTGCTGGGGGTCGCGGTGCGTGCGCTCGGGTCGTCGGGCGACGACGGCGAGCCGCGCACGCTGGGGGCGGCGCAGCTCGAGGTCGCCGTGCTCGACCGCACGCGCCCGCGCCGTGCCTTCCGCCGGCTCACGGGTGCGCTGCTGGAGGACGTGCTCGACGGTGCGGGGACGCCGGGCGCTGGACAGGGTCCGTCGTCCGCCTGAGGCGGGCGGGGCACGCGGACGAGCCGACGGGGAGGCACGCATGGACAGGCGCATCTTCGGTCTGGAGACCGAGTACGGGGTGACGTGCGCGGCGCAGGACGGCCGGGGTCTGTCGGCCGACGAGGTCGCGCGGTACCTGTTCCGCAAGGTCGTGGCGTGGGGCAGGTCCTCGAACGTCTTCCTGCGCAACGGCTCGCGGCTCTACCTCGACGTCGGCTCGCACCCCGAGTACGCGACCGCCGAGTGCGACGACTGGCGCCAGCTCGTCACGCACGACCGGGCGGGCGAGCGGATCCTCGAGGGGCTCGTCGAGGACGCGCAGCAGCGTCTCGAGCACGAGGGGCTGCCGGGACGCATCCACCTGTTCAAGAACAACACGGACTCGGCGGGCAACTCCTACGGCTGCCACGAGAACTACCTCGTGCGGCGGCAGGGCGACTTCGCGCGGCTCTCGGACGTCCTCGTGCCGTTCCTCATCACGCGCCAGGTGCTCACCGGCGCGGGCAAGGTGCTGACCACGCCGCGCGGCGCGGTCTACTGCCTGTCGCAGCGCGCCGACCACATCTGGGAGGCCGTCTCGAGCGCGACGACCCGGTCGCGCCCCATCATCAACACGCGCGACGAGCCGCACGCGGACGCCGAGCACTACCGCCGCCTGCACGTGATCGTCGGCGACTCCTCGATGTCCGAGACGACGACGATGCTCAAGGTCGGGTCGACGGATCTCCTGCTGCGTCTGATCGAGGCCGGCGTGCCCATGCGCGACCTGACCCTCGAGAACCCGATCCGGGCGATCCGCGAGATCAGCCACGACATGACCGGCACCCACCCCGTCACGCTCGCCACCGGTCGCACCGTCACCGCGATCGACCTGCAGGAGGAGTACCTCGCGCGGGTCTCGGACTTCGTCGCGTCCGAGGTGGGCCCGACGCCCGACACCAAGCAGGTCCTCGACCTGTGGGAGCGCGGGCTGCGGGCCCTGCGCACGGGCGACCTGTCGCTGGTCGAGCGCGAGCTCGACTGGGTCATCAAGTACCGCATGATCGAGCGCTACCGCGCCAAGCACGACCTCGAGCTGTCGGACGTGCGCGTGCAGCGCCTCGACCTCGCGTACCACGACATCTCGCGCACCGAGGGGCTGTACAACCTGCTGGCGGCGCGCGGTCTCGTCGAGCGCGTCACGACCGACCTCGACGTCTTCGAGGCCACGGCCGTGCCGCCGCAGACGACCCGCGCCAAGCTCCGCGGCGACTTCGTGCGTGCGGCCCAGGACGCGCGACGCGATTACACGGTGGACTGGGTGCACCTCAAGCTCAACGACCAGGCGCAGCGCACGGTGCTGTGCAAGGACCCCTTCCGGAACGTCGACGAGCGCGTCGAGCGGCTCATCGAGTCCATGTGACGTGGCGTCCGCCACGGTCGCGGACCGCGGACGAGCAGGCACGACGCCCAGCGTGCTCCCGTACAGTGAGGCCCCGTCCGGCGAGCGCCGGGCGAGCCGCGACCAGGTGACGCGGCGTCGGACGAGCTGGGGAGGCGCGGACGTGCAGGTGCTGGCGGGTGCGCGCCGGGCGGTGGTCCTGGTGGTCCTCGGGCTGCTGCTCGCGGCGTGCGGGACGGCCGTCTCCGACGACACCGAGGTGACGGTGACCGGGAGCGCGGGCCAGGCCCCGACGGTCACGTACCTGACCCCGCTCTCGGTCGACGCGACGCACCGCGAGGTCGTGTGGCCGGGGACCGGCACCGAGCTCGTGGACGGGTCTCCGGTGCTCATCGACTTCTGGCTCGAGAACGCGACCGACGCGAGTCTGGTGAAGGAGAGCTACTCGACGAGCCCGACGCCGCGCATGCTCACGGTCGAGGACCTGGGCACCGACCTGTACGAGACGCTCAAGGGTCAGCAGGTCGGCGCGCGGCTGCTGCAGGTCGCGCCCGGCGGCTCCGGGGCGGACTACCCGACCGTGACCGTGCTGGACGTCCTTCCGACGCGTGCCGAGGGCGAGGCCGTCACACCGGACCCGGCACTGCCCGTGGTGGGCGAGGAGGACGGCGTGCCCACGCTCACGGCGACCGGCACGCCGCCGCCCGACGAGCTCGTCGTGCAGCCGCTCGTGCGCGGCACGGGCGCGCAGGTCGCGGCCGGCGACGTCATCACGGTCCAGTACGGCGGGTTCGCGTGGGACGACGGCGCCCTGTTCGACTCGACCTGGCAGCGCGGCCTGCCGGTGTCGTTCCTGCTCTCCGACGTGCCGCCGTGGGCCGAGGGCCTCGTCGACCAGCCGACCGGGAGCCGCGTGATGCTCGTCGTGCCGCCGTCCTACCCGCTCGGCGTCACCGACGCCGAGGAGCTCGCGGGCAAGACCGTCGTGTTCGTCATCGACATCCTCGCGACCGGCGCTCCCGCGCAGGCCACGCCGTGAGTCTCGCGCTGCGGGTCATCCCGTGCCTGGACGTCGACGCCGGTCGGGTCGTCAAGGGCGTGAACTTCGCCAACCTGCGCGACGCGGGCGACCCGGTCGAGCTCGCGCGTCGCTACGACGCCGAGGGCGCCGACGAGGTGACGTTCCTCGACGTGTCGGCCTCCTCGTCCGACCGGGCGACGACCTACGACGTCGTCCGCCGCACGGCCGAGGAGGTGTTCGTGCCGCTGACCGTCGGGGGAGGCGTCCGCTCGCCCGAGGACGTCGACCGGCTCCTGCGGTCCGGCGCCGACAAGGTCGGGGTGAACACCGCCGCGATCGCCCGTCCCGAGCTCATCACCGAGATCGCCGACCGCTTCGGCTCGCAGGTGCTCGTCCTGTCCGTCGACGCGCGCCGCACGACGGGCGACGTGCGCACGGCGTCCGGCTACGAGGTGACGACGCACGGCGGCCGCCGCGGCACGGGGATCGACGCCGTCGAGTGGGCGCACCGCGCCGCCGAGCTCGGGGTGGGGGAGATCCTGCTCAACTCGATGGACGCCGACGGCACGACCGCGGGCTTCGACCTGCAGATGATCGCCGACGTGCGGTCGCGCGTGCGCGTGCCGCTCATCGCCTCGGGCGGCGCGGGCACCGTGGAGCACTTCGTCGAGGCCGCGCGGGCGGGCGCCGACGCGGTCCTGGCCGCGAGCGTCTTCCACTTCGGGACGCTCACGGTCGGGCAGGTCAAGGACGCGCTGCGCGCCGCGGACGTCGTCGTCCGCTGACCGCCGCCGCGCGGCGCCCGGGTGAGGCAGCCGGCGCCGCGCTCACGGTCCGGTGAGGAGCCCGCGCACGGCCGCGGCGTCCTCGTCGGCGCCCTCGAGCCGGACGTCCGCGGCCTGCAGGCGGCCCGACACCGCGAGGACGAGCTCGCCGACGGCGCCTCGCAGCACCACCGACCCGTGCCCGGAGCGCGGCGAGCGGACGGCGGCGCGTCGGCCGTCGTCGCGGACCAGCACGGTCCCCGACGGCAGCCGGCGCAGCCGCAGCGGAGCCGTGCGCACGAGCTGCGCCCAGAGCACCTCGACCAGCTCGTCGGGCAGCTCGCGGGCGGGCACGGGCCCGCGCCCGCGGCGCAGGTCCTCGTGGTGGATGAAGTACTCGCTGACGTTGACGGCGTCGCCCGCCCACGCGAGCGGGCTCCAGCGCGCCGGCGGGCGCGCCACGCGGTCGACGAGGGCCGCGTAGCCGTCGGCGTCGGCGGCGGTGTCGGCCAGGCGGTCCGTCGCCGCCGCGAG
>JAEYNO010000402.1 GCA_023412515.1 Actinomycetes bacterium | reverse complement strand
GTGCGTGCCCGCGGTGCCGCTCCTGCCCGACCTGCCCTCCGTCCGCGTCGCGACGCGCCTGGCCGCGCCCGACCCCGGCTGGTCGGTCGAGGCCGACGCCGTCGTGGTCGGTTCGGGCGTCGCGGGCCTGACCGCGGCGCTCGAGCTGCGCACGCGCGTGCGGCGCGTGCTGCTGGTGACCAAGGGCGTGCTGTCGTCGGGCTCGACGGTGTGGGCGCAGGGCGGCATCGCGGCGGCGCTCGACCCGGCGGACTCGCCGGCCGCGCACCTGCGCGACACGCTCGCCGCGGGCGGTGGGCTGTGCGACCCGCGCGCGGTCGAGACGCTGGTCACCGAGGGGCCGCGCAGGGTCCGGGAGCTCGTGGCGCGCGGCGCGGTGTTCGACACCGGTCCCGACGGCGTCCTCAGCCTGACGCGCGAGGGCGGGCACCGGGCCGACCGGATCGCGCACGCGGGCGGCGACGCGACGGGTGCGGAGATCTCGCGCGCGCTGGTCGCGCAGATCGAGGCGGTGCGCGAGGACCCGGGCATCGAGGTGATCGAGCACGCGCTCGTGCTGGACGTGCTCACGGGCGCGCCGGGACCCGACGGTGCGCCGGGCCCGGTCGCGGGCGTCACGCTGCACGTCATCGGCGAGGGCTCGCGCGACGGCGTCGGCGCCGCGCTCGCGCCCGCGGTGGTGCTCGCGACCGGCGGCATCGGGCAGGTGTACCGCTCGTCGACGAACCCGGCGCAGGCGACCGGTGACGGCATCGCGGCCGCGCTGCGGGCCGGGGCGCTGCTGGGCGACCTGGAGTTCGTGCAGTTCCACCCCACCGTGCTGTGGCTGGGGGCGGGCGTGAAGGGGCAGCTCACGCTCGTGTCGGAGGCGGTGCGCGGCGAGGGAGCGCTGCTGCTCGACACGGACGGCGTGCGGTTCATGCCCGACGTGCACGAGCTGGCCGAGCTCGCGCCGCGCGACGTCGTGGCGCACGCGATCGTGCGGCGCATGGCGGCGACGGGGTCGGACCACGTGTGGCTCGACGCGCGGCACCTGGGCGGCGACTTCCTGCGTCGCAGGTTCCCGACGATCCACGAGCGCCTGGCCGAGCACGGCATCGACCCGGCGACGGACCTGGTCCCGGTGGCCCCGGCGCAGCACTACCACTCGGGCGGCGTCGTGACGGACCTCGACGGGCGGTCGTCGGTGCGCGGGCTGTACGCGGTGGGCGAGGTCGCGTGCACGGGCGTGCACGGCGCCAACCGGCTCGCGTCCAACTCGTTGCTCGAGGGTCTGGTGTTCGCGCACCGCGCGGCGCGGGACGTGGCGGGGCGTGTCGAGGGCGGGTTCCTGCCGCGCGTCGAGCCGGTCGTGCGGCCGGGTGACGAGGCGTTGGTGGCGGCGGCGTCGCGGGCGCGCGTGCAGCGCGTGGCGACCGACGGGCCGGGCGTCCTGCGCTCGGCGGAGGGCCTGCGCCGAGCGCTGGCGACGCTGGGCCGGATCCCGGCGGACGCGCAGGACCGGCGGGACGACGGCCGGCCGCTGGGGGAGCCGCAGCTCGCCGAGTGGGAGACGACGAACGTGCACCAGGTGGCGACGGTGCTGTCGCTCGCGGCGTTGGCGCGCGAGGAGTCGCGGGGCGGGCACGCCCGCGCGGACCACCCGGCGCCGCGGGACGCGTGGCGCGTGCGGGTGGGGGTGCGCGCGGCGGTCGGCGGCGACGTCGTCGTCGGGGCCTCGGGCCCGGCTTCCGACGGCGTGTCGTCCGACGACTCTCGATAGTTTCGATCTCGATCCTGCAACGAAAGACGCGGGATTGCGACGACGCCTCTGGTCAGACGACCAGATCCCCCGTACGTTGATCCGGCGAGATCCGACTTCGTGCGCAAAGGAGCGTCAATGCGTCGTCTCAGACACCACCGTGTCCTCGAAACTATCGGCGTGGGGGTGGCGGCAGCGGCCCTCGTCGTGGCACCCGCCGTCACGCTGGGCTCGGCGGCGGTCGCGGCCGACGCACCCGCCCAGGTCGACCTCGTCTTCGACTTCGAGGACGGCACGTTCCAGGGCTGGGAGCCCCGCGCGACGGAGCAGGGGGCGCCCGCCGTCGCCGTCGTCGACTCCGGCGCGCACTCCGGCCAGCACGCCGCGCGCGTCTCCGACCGCGTGCACCAGGGGCAGGGCATCCAGCTGCCCGTGACGGACGTGCTCACGCCCGGCGCGCAGTACGAGTACGAGGCGTGGCTCCGGTTCGAGGCCGACCCGGGCACGCTCGTCCTCAGCGCGCGCACCGACACCGACGGCACGGTCGCGTACTCCAACGTCGCGACGTTCACGGGCGTGACGACCGAGTGGACGCGCGTGGGCGGCATCTTCACGATGCCCGAGTTCGGCACCGCCGCCGAGCTCTACCTCGAGACGCAGTGGGACGGCGGCAACGCCGGCAACACCTCGACGTTCCTGCTCGACGACGTGACGATCGCGACCCCGCAGGTCGCGGTCGAGGACCTGCCGCCGCTGCGGGGCGAGGTGCCCTGGCCGATGGGCGTCGCCATCGACCAGCGCGAGACGCTCGGCGCCTCGCGCGACCTCGTGACGCGGCACTTCAACCAGATCACGGCCGAGAACCACATGAAGCCGTACGCCTGGTACGACGCCGACCGGAGCTTCCGCATGGACCCGCAGGCGAAGGCGCTGCTCGACACCGCGGTGGCCGAGGACCTGCGCGTCTACGGGCACGTCCTGGTGTGGCACGGGCAGAACCCCGGCCAGACGGACGCCGACCCTGACACGGGCACGCCCGCGAACCCGGGCTGGATGTTCCTCGACGACGACGGCGTGCAGCTCACGTCGAGCCCCGAGGACCAGGAGCTGCTGCGCCAGCGCATGCGGCAGCACATCTTCTCGGTCGCCGAGACGATCGCCGACGCGTACGGCCCGTTCGGCTCGGAGACGAACCCGCTCGTCGCGTGGGACGTCGTCAACGAGGTCGTCGCCGACGGCGGCGAGAACCCCGACGGCATGCGACGCTCGGCCTGGTTCCAGATCCTCGGCGAGGAGTTCGTCGACCTCGCGTTCCGGTACGCCGACGAGGCGTTCAACGACGCGTACGCGGCCGACGGCTCCGACCGTCCCGTGACGCTGTTCATCAACGACTACGGCACCGAGTCCACGGGCAAGCAGGACCGCTACTTCGCGCTCGTCTCGCGGCTGCTCGCGCGCGGCGTGCCGGTCGACGGCGTGGGCCACCAGTTCCACGTGAGCCTCTCGACGCCGGTCTCGGCGCTCGAGGCGGCGCTCACGCGCTTCGAGGCGCTGCCCGTCACGCAGGCCGTCACCGAGCTCGACGTCGCCACGGGCACGCCCGTGACCGAGGCGCGGCTCATCGAGCAGGGCTACTACTACCGCGACGCGTTCGACCTGTTCCGCAGCAAGGCGGCGTCGCTCTTCTCGGTCACCGTGTGGGGCCTGTTCGACGGGCGCAGCTGGGTCAACGACAACGGCGCCCCGCTGCTGTTCGACGACCGTCTGCAGGGCAAGCCCGCGTACTACGGCGCGGCCGGTCTCGAGCTGCCCGGGCGCATCGCGTCCGGCCAGTCGTTCGGCGGACGGGTCGCGATCGACGACGCCGCCGCCACGGCGCCCGAGTGGGAGCAGCTGCCGCTCTCCCCGATCGGGGAGGACGGTGCCGCCGGCGGTCTGCAGACCCGGTGGACGGCCGACGCGCTGACGGTGCTCGCGCAGGTCCCGGCGGGCACCGACGCGGTCCGCGTCACGGTCGGGACGACGACGTACACGGTGCCGCGCGAGGGCGAGGGCGACCTGCCCGCGGTGTGGGCCGCGCACGGCGACGGGTACCGCGTGGTCGTGCAGGCGCCCCTGACGGGGGCCGAGGAGGGCGACGTGCTCGCCTTCAACCTGGGCGTCGTGCAGGGCGAGCGGATCACGTCGTGGTCCGGTCGCGCGGGGTCGCTCGCGCTCGTCGAGCCGCTGTCGTACCTGGAGATCCCGTACGCCGCGGCCGACGTGCCCGACGTCGACGGCGAGGTCGACGACGTGTGGGCGGCCCTGGAGCCGGTCGTGACCGGCAAGCAGGTCTCGGGCAGCGGCACCGCCACGGCCGAGGTCCGCGCGCTGTGGGACACCGACACGCTGTTCGTGCTCGCGGAGGTCACCGACCCGGCGGTCGACAGCACGGCCACGCAGCCGTGGGAGCAGGACTCGGTCGAGATCTACCTCGACCTGGGCAACCGCAAGAACGGCGCCTACCTGCCGACCGACATGCAGCTGCGCGTCGGGGCCGACAACGCGGTGTCGTTCGGCAACGGCCCGGCCGAGCAGGTCGACCGCGTGCGCACCGCGACCGCGGCCACGGGCACGGGGTACGTCGTGGAGGTCGCCATCGACCTGCTGGGTCTCGGCGGCGCGGACACCGTGCACGGCGTCGACTTCCAGGTCAACGACGCCGCGGGCGGCTCGCGCATCGGCATCACCAACTGGGCCGACCCGACGGGCCAGGGCTACCAGTCCACCGCCCGGTGGGGCGTCGCCAGGTTCGTCGAGGGGCCGGTGGAGCCGGAGGGCCCGCGCGTCACGCTCGGCAGCCAGGAGGTCCGTGCGGGCGAGGGCGTCGAGGTCGAGCTCGCCGGGTTCGCGCCGCAGACCGACGTCGTGCTGACGCTCGACGCCGGTGCGACCGCGCGCGGCGGGCTCGGCGGCGTCGGCGCGGCCGTCGCGCCGGAGGGCCCCGTGGTGCTGGGCACCCTGACGACCGACCCGGGCGGCTCGGCCGTCGGGACGCTCACGGTCCCGGCGACCACCGCGGCGGG
>JAEYNO010000340.1 GCA_023412515.1 Actinomycetes bacterium | reverse complement strand
GCGTGCTGGTGGGTGGCGGCCGTGGCGAGGTGGGTGGCGCGGCTGCCCGCCGCGGGCCTGGCGTGGTGGCCCGGCCCGGTCGGGGCGGTGAGCGCGGTCCTCGTGGTGGTGGCGGTGGTCGCGCTCGTGCGACCTCGCCCCGGGTGAGCGGACGGGCGCGCGGCGGTGTCGCCGCGGTCTGGCAGTCTGGTCCCGTGGCAGCCCCCGCTCGTTCCTCCCGTGGCTCCTCCGCGCGATCGGGTCGCGGCGGCGGCGCCTCCGGGGTGCCGTGGTCGCAGGCCGAGCCGGCGCCGGTCGTGCTCGTCAGCGGCGCCGAGGCGCTCCTGTCCGAGCGCGCGAGCGAGCGGATCGTCGCACGCGTGCGCGAGACGGACCCCGACGTCGAGGTCACGCGCGTGGACGCGGCGACCTACGCGGCGGGAGAGCTCACGGTCCTCACCAGCCCGTCGCTCTTCGCCGAGGGCAAGGTGGTGCTCGTCGAGGGTGTCGAGCGCGCCGGGGACGCGCTCCTGCTCGACGCAGAGGCGTACCTCGCCGATCCGGTGCCCGACGTGGTCGTGGTGCTCCGCCACGGGGGCGGGCAGCGCGGCAAGCGCCTGCTCGACGCCGCGAAGCGGGCCCAGGTGCCGACCGTCGCGTGCGACCCCGTCAAGACCGACGCCGACAAGTCGGCATTCGTGCAGGATGAGCTGAAGCGCGCGGGGCGCCGGGCCGACGCCCGCGGCGTGCGCGCCCTCGTCGACGCCGTGGGCTCGGACCTGCGCGAGCTCGCGGCCGCGTGCGCGCAGCTCGTCGCCGACACCACGGGCCTCATCGGCGAGGAGGCGGTGCAGCGGTACCACGGGGGGCGCGTGGAGGCGACGGGCTTCCAGGTGGCCGACGCCGCCGTCGCGGGCGACGCGGGCAAGGCCGTCGCGTTGCTGCGGCACGCCCTGGCGACGGGGCTGGACCCGGTGCCGATCGTCGCCGCCGTCGCGGCGCGGTTGCGAACCCTGGCCAAGGTCGGCGCGGTCCGCGGCAGGGGGGCGGCCGCCGCGCGGGAGCTCGGCATGGCGCCGTGGCAGGTCGACCGGGCGGCGCAGGACCTGCGGCGGTGGACGCCCGAGGGGCTTGCGGTCGCCATCTCGGCGGTCGCGCAGGCCGATGCGGAGGTCAAGGGCGAGGGGCGCGACCCCCGGTTCGCCGTCGAGCGCGCGGTGCTCCGCGTGGCCGCCGCCGTCGATCGCTGAGCCCCGTCGGAGCCGATCGGGCCGAGGGGCGACGGCGTGGCCCGCGAACGCGGCCCGGCGCGCCGCCGACGTCACGGGGCATCGCACGAAGCATGACTGGGCGGCGTGAGTGATTCACCCGCCCGAGGTCACGGGTGGGACGGCCGTCCGCGCTGTCGCCGCCCGGCGTCGCTGCCGACGGGTCGGTCGTCGGTCCGGTCCAGCACGTCCGCGCGCTCGATGAGGTTGCCCTGGAAGAGCGTGAATCCGAGGTCCCGCGCCTGTCGTAGCTCGTCCGAGGTCTCGACGTACTCGGCCACGAGCATCGCGCCGAACGACCGTGCGACCCGCACGACGGGGTGGCCCTCCACGTCGAGGTCGCGGACGTCGATCTTGACGAAGTCGGCGTGGGGGAGCAGTCGACGCTGCTCGGGACGGTCCGCGAACGCCGGGATGGCGATGCGAAAGCCCTCCTCGCGCAGCCGGCGCAGCCCGGCGAGAGCGGCCGCGTCGACGTCCGCGGTCGCGCTCACCTCGATGACGAGGCGGTCCGGCCGGTGCGGCACCGCGAGGTCCCCGACCAGGTGGGCGCGCGGGCAGCGGACGAACAGCAGCCGCCCGTGCGCGACGCGCTCGAGGTCGGCGCGACCGAACGTGGCGCCGAGCACGTGGTCGGTGGCCTGCTCGTGCTCGAGAGGCCCCCACTCGCGCGCGAGCTCGGGGTGGAGCCCGGAGCCGCGGTACGAGAGCTGGTAGGCGAACGGTCGGCCGTGCGTCGAGTAGATGCCTTGCCGCGCGACGAGCACGGGGGCGTGGGCGACGTGCTCGTGCCAGGCCTGAGCGAGCGAGTGCGGGATCGCGGCGTCGACCGCCGCCCCGAGCTGCGCCAGGAGCGCGTCCGGCCCGTCCGATGTCATGGGGACTATGACACCACAGGTCGCACCGTGTGATCCCTCGACCGCCGGGTGGAATCTCGGACCACCCGTCCGGGTGAACGGAGGGTCGCGGGAGCGGTGTGCCGTGTGTCACCCTGTCGGCGACGGTCCGCCGGTCTGGAGGCCCGTCGGCATCGGTTGCCAGGAGATGTGTAGACACCGGACAGGAGATACGACATGAAGGCTCTGGCCAGCGCACTCGCCGCTCTCGCGGTCGTCGGCTCGCTCGCGGTCGCGACGCCCGCGGTCTCGGCGTCCGCCTCGCTCAACGGTGGAGCGAGCGGCTGCTGCAAGGACTTCCACTGATCTGACGGATCCGTGGGTCGCGGCGTCACGCACGGGCGTGGCGCCGCACCCACGTCGGACCGCCGGGACGATGGGCCTGGCGCACACAGAGGTCATACGTACAATGACTTCTCATGACGACTATCGGTGACCGCGTCCGCGAGGCGCGGTTGGCCGCTGGGCTCTCCCAGACGGCCCTGGCGGGCAGCGCGTTCTCCCCCAGCTACATCTCCCTCATCGAGGCCGGGCACCGTGAGCCGACGGACGCCGCGCTCGGCGTGCTGGCGGAGCGGCTCGGCACCACGCTCGAGTTCCTCAAGCACGGCGAGGACGGGCCCAACGAGGCTCGGACGCGTCTCGAGCTCGACTACGCGCGTCTCGACCTGGCCAGCGGGGACGCGGCGGGCACCGTGCAGCGGATCAACGGCCTCGACCTCTCGGTCGTGACGCCGACGCTGCGCATCGAGGCGCACACCACGCTCGCGCGCGCGCACGAGCTGCTGGGTGAGCTCGAGACCGCGATCGCGCTCCTGGAGCCGTTGCTCCTCGAGACGCAGCAGCGTCCGGACCACCTGCGGTCGGCCACGCTCACGACCGCTCTCGTCGGCTGCTACCTCGAGGCCGGTGACCTGCACCGCGCGGTCGAGGTGGGGGAGCGCACGCTCGCCGAGCTGGACGGTGCGGACCTCGTCGGCACCGACGAGCACCTCCGGCTCGCCTCGACGGTGCTGTGGGCGTACGTCGAGCGCGGCGACTTGCTCTACGCGACGCACCGCGCGGCCGAGCTCGTGCGACTCGCGGAGTCGCTGGGCACGCCGCGGGGGCGGGGCAGCGTCTACTGGAACGCCGCCCTCGTCGCGGAGCAGCGCCGCGACTACGAGCTCGCGCAGCGCTACACGGAGCGCGCTCTCGCGCTGCTGTCGGAGGGTGAGCCCGACCGCGACCTGCCGCGGCTGCGCGTCAACTACGCGTGGCTGCTGCTGCGCTCCGACCCGGCGGACCCGCGTGGCGCGCTCGAGCAGATCGAGCGGGCCGAGCCGGGGCTGACGGCGGTCGGGTCGGCGCTCGACGTCGCGCGACTGCAGGTCGAGCGGTCGCGCGCGCACCTGCTGCTCGGTGACCGTGGTGCCGCGGAGGCGGACGCACGGGCGGCGCTCGCAGGGCTCGGGGACGCCCCGCGTCTCGAGGCCGCCACCGCCCGCATCGCGCTCGGCGACGTCCTGGACGCGGAGGGCGACCACGACGGCGCGGCTGACGCGTACCAGCGGGGCGCGGACATGCTCGGCATGATGGCCGCGACGCGGCACTCCGCCGGTGTGTGGCGGGATCTGGGAGATCGTTACATGCGTCGCGGCGACGTCGACGCCGCGGCGCGCGCGTTCGACCGCGCGCTGCGGGAGGCGGGGTTCCAGCCGTCCGTGCCGGCGGGGGTGCCGCGCGAGACGTGGGCGCTGGAGAGCTGAGAGTGCCTGGTCGGACCGAACGCCGGAAGGGCGGCACCCCTGCGAGGGGTGCCGCCCTTCCGGCGTTCGTGCGGTCACCGCGGGGCGACCGTGGGCGCAGGTGGAAGCTGCGCGGTGGCCTCAGAGGCCGTTGACGGCCTTCGCGAGCGCCGACTTGCGGTTCGCGGCCTGGTTGGCGTGGATGACGCCCTTCGAGACCGCCTTGTCGAGCTTGCGCGACGCGACCGTCAGCGCGGTCGCGGCCGCGTCCTTGTCGCCACCGGCGACGGCCTCGCGGACGCGACGCACGTACGTCTTGAGCTCCGACTTGACGGCCTTGTTCCGCTGCCGGGCCTTCTCGTTCGTGCGGATGCGCTTGATCTGGGACTTGATGTTCGCCACGTGTGGACTCTCTTGGTGTGGTCGCCGAAGCGATCTGACAGGTCGTAGAGGGCGTGCGCAGCGCCGGGACTGGGGCGTGGGGACACCCTCGGGAAAGGCCTGCGCGTGTGTCCACACCGACCCGGAGCGGACACGCAACTGACGATGCTACCAGCCGTGGAGTCGAGCGGCGGCGCGCACGACCGCGTCGTACCGCACGCGGGGGAGCGCGGCGCCCTCGCGCCGGACCGCGTCCGCCGGGAGGCGCAGCACGCGGTCGAGCCGCACCTCGCTCGGTCGGCCGCGGGGGTCCCAGCCGCCCGTGCCGACGTCGAGCCACGTGCGCCCGTGCCGTGCCTCGTCGGCGGCGTCGCGGTCGTGATCCTTGCTCGTGAGCATGAGCGCGACGATCGACGGACCCTCGACGGCCAGCACGAGGACGGGGCGGTCCTTGCCGCGCGTGGCGTCCTCCTCGTAGGGCACCCACGTCCACACGACCTCGCCGGGGTCGGGCCGGCCGTCGTCCCGCGGCGCGTAGGAGGGCCGGACGCGCTCGCCCGACGGCGTGGTCGGCGCGCGTCCCGCGGACGGCGCGGCGGGGCCGGGTCGGGCTCCCGCCGACCGTGAGCGCGGCGGCGGGAGCAGGGCTCGCGTGGCTCGTCGCAGCAGACCTGCCAGTCCTCCGGTGCGCACGTCCAGGAGCCTAGGCGTGAGCGGTGCGTCCCGTAACGCGGCGTTGACACGATCCGGCTACATTCGCGGCATGGCGGACCTCTTCGACGACTACCCGGCGGGGACCGCGTGGGACGAGATGATCGGACCGCAGGGCGAGGCGCGCGCGGCGTACCGGCAGGTGCACTCGGCGCTCGCGCAGCTCTCGGCGGGTGAGCTGCGGGCGCGGGCCGACACGCTCGCCCGCTCGTACCTCAAGCAGGGCGTGACCTTCGACTTCGCGGGCGAGGAGCGGCCGTTCCCGCTCGACGTCGTGCCGCGCGTCCTCGCGGGTGACGAGTGGGAGCACGTCGCGCCCGGCGTGTCGCAGCGGGTGCGTGCGCTCGAGGCGTTCCTCGCCGACGTGTACGGCCCGCAGAAGGCGGTCGCCGACGGCGTCGTGCCGCGCTCGGTCGTCGTGTCCTCGACGCACTTCCACCGTGCCGCGCGCGGCGTCGAGCCGCCCAACGGCGTGCGCGTGCACGTGTCGGGCATCGACCTCGTGCGCGACTCGCTCGGCGGCTGGCGGGTCCTGGAGGACAACGTCCGCGTCCCCTCGGGCGTCAGCTACGTGCTGTCCAACCGCCGCGCGATGGCCCAGACGTTCCCCGAGCTGTTCGCGACGCTGCGGATCCGGCCGGTCGTCGACTACTCGCGGCGCCTGCTCGCCGCGCTCATGGCCGCGGCGCCGGCGGGCGTCGACGACCCCACGGTCGTCGTGCTGACGCCGGGCGTGTACAACTCGGCGTACTTCGAGCACACGCTGCTCGCGCGCACCATGGGCGTCGAGCTCGTCGAGGGGCGCGACCTGTACGTCGCGGGCGGGCGCGTGTGGATGCGCACGACGCGGGGCCGGCGCCGCGTCGACGTCATCTACCGCCGGGTCGACGACGAGTTCCTCGACCCGGTCGTGTTCCGCTCGGACTCGCTGCTGGGCTGCCCCGGCCTCATGACGTGCGCGCGGCTCGGCACGGTGACGCTCGCGAACGCGGTCGGCAACGGGGTCGCGGACGACAAGCTGCTGTACACGTACGTGCCCGACCTCATCCGGTACTACCTGGGCGAGGACCCGATCCTGCCGAACGTCGACACCTGGCGCCTGGAGGACCCGGGCGCGCTCGAGGAGGTGCTCGACCGGCTGCACGAGCTCGTCGTCAAGCCCGTCGACGGCTCCGGGGGCAAGGGGCTCGTGGTGGGGCCGCGCGCGACGCGCGCCGAGCTGGACGAGCTGCGCGGGCGGCTCCGCGAGGACCCGCGCGGCTGGATCGCGCAGCCCGTCGTGCAGCTGTCGACCGTGCCGACGCTCGTCGAGGACGGCCTGCGGCCCCGGCACGTCGACCTGCGGCCGTTCGCCGTCAACGACGGCGAGTCGGTGTACGTGCTGCCCGGCGGGCTGACGCGCGTCGCGCTGCCGGAGGGCCAGCTCGTCGTGAACTCGTCGCAGGGCGGCGGGTCGAAGGACACGTGGGTGCTCGGGGGCCGCGTGCCGCGCCGCGCGCCCGGCACCGGGCAGGCGGCGCCGCAGACCGTGCCGAAGGACGCCTCGGTCCCGATCGACTCCAACCCGTCGGACCGGCGGGTCCAGGTCATGCAGCAGCAGCAGCAGACGCTCGCGGACGGGGGCACGTCGTGCTGAGCCGCATCGCGGAGTCGCTGTTCTGGATCGGCCGCTACGTCGAGCGCGCCGACGACACCGCGCGCCTGCTGGACGTGCACGTGCAGATCCTGCTCGAGGACCCGTGGGCCGAGGAGGACCTGGCCTGCCGCTCGCTGCTGTCGGTCATGGACCGACCGGCGCCGCCCGAGCACGTCGAGGTGGGGCGCGAGCACGTGCTCGACGTGCTCGGGTACGACCGGTTCTCGCCGTCGTCGATCGCCGGGGCGCTGGTCGCCGCGCGCGAGAACGCGCGGCGTGCGCGCGAGATCGTGTCGACCGAGCTGTGGGAGTGCCTCAACGCGAGCTGGAACCAGCTGCCCTCGCAGATGCGGCCCGCGCGGCCGCACGACTACTTCACGTGGGTGCGCGAGCGGGCCGCGATCGTCGCGGGGATCGTCGAGTCCACGACGTCGCGCGACGAGACGTGGCACTTCCTGGTGCTCGGCCGCGCGATCGAGCGCGCCGACATGACCGCCCGCCTGCTGACGACCCGCGCGCTGCTCGGGTCCGCCGGGCCCGGGTGGTCGACGCTGCTGCGCTCGTGCGGCGCGCACGAGGCGTTCCTGCGGACGTACCGCGGCACGGCGTCCGACGAGCGCGCGGCGGGCTTCCTGCTGCTCGACCGCCTGTTCCCGCGGTCGATCGTCTACGCCCTCAACGAGGCCGAGGCGTCGCTCACGGCGCTCGAGCCGGTCGCCGACCGCGCGGGGATCGACGACGCTCGCCGACACATCGGGCACGTGCGGTCGAACCTCGAGTACCGGCCGCTGCTGGAGGTCCTCGACGACCTCCCGCGCGAGATGGAGCTCGTGCAGCGCGCGTGCTCGGCGGCGTCCGACGCGATCCGCGGGCGGTACTTCCCGTCCGGGGCGGAGCTGACGTGGGTCGGGGAGGCGCTGTGAGCAGGTTGCGGATCGTCCACACCTCGACGTTCCGGTACGCGGACCCCGTGGTGGCGTCGTACAACGAGGCACGCATGACGCCGCTCTCGCTGCCCGGCCAGTCGGTGCTCGAGACGCGGCTCGAGATCCAGCCGCAGACGTGGTCGCACGACTTCCGGGACTACTGGGGCACGCACGTCACCGCGTTCGAGGTGATCGCGCCGCACCGCTCGCTCGTGCTGACGGCCGAGCACGTCGTCGAGGTGGCCGAGCGTCCGGCGCCGGCGCAGTCGGTCACGTGGGACGTGCTGCGCGGGCCGGAGGTGCGCGACCGGCTCGCGGAGCACCTCGGCACGACCGACGCCACCGACGTCCCCGAGGAGGTCGTGTCGCTCGCGCGGGCCGCGGCCGAGGGGCTCGAGCCCGCGGCGGCCGCGGAGGCGGTGTGCCGCGCGCTGCGCGACGAGATGGAGTACATCCCCGGCGTCACCACGGTGCACACGCCGGCGGCCGAGGCGTGGGCCAGCCGCACGGGCGTGTGCCAGGACATGGCGCACCTCGCGCTCGGTGCCCTGCGCGCGATCGGCGTGCCCGCGCGGTACGTGTCGGGGTACCTGCACCCGGACTCGTCGGGCGAGGTCGGGACGACGGTCACGGGGGAGTCGCACGCGTGGGTCGAGTGGTGGGCCGGCGAGTGGTACGGCTACGACCCGACCAACCGGGTGCCCGCGGGCGAGCACCACGTGGTCCTCGCGCGCGGCCGCTGCTACGACGACGTCGCGCCCCTGCGCGGCATCTACGCCGGCGCGCAGACGCAGGACCTCGTGGTGCGGGTGCGGATCACGCGCGAGGCGTGACCGGTCGCTCCTCGGCGCGCGTCACGGCGTGATCCGCCCCGCGAGCGCGGCGTCGAGCGCGGCGCCGTCGCCCGTGACGGCCAGCGCGGCGTCGGCGGGGGTCGTGCGGCCCCACAGCAGCAGCGCGAGCCGCTCGGCGGGCCCGTGGACGGTGGCCGACGGCTCCGCGGGCGCCTCGGGCGCCGCCGTCGTCTCCCACGTGCGGTCCGCGTCGTCCGCCACGAGGCGCACCCGCGCCGGCAGCGCCGGCGCACGCCCGAGGGCCACCTGCCGCGGGTGCATGACGGTCACCACCTCGTCGACCGTGTCCGCCCACAGCGCGGGCGCCACGTCGAGCGGCAGACCGCCCGCCGTGCGCAGGTCCCACAGGTGCACGAGCGTCTCGTGCACCTGGCGGCGGTGCCAGAAGCGGACGACCCCGGAGTCGTCGAGCGTCCACGCGGGCGCGTCGGGGTCGAGCCCGGCGAGCGTCTCCCGGAGCTCGGCGGCCTGGGCCGCGTAGAACGCGTCGAGCACGAACGGCCCCCGGCCGAGCGGCGTCTCCTGCCGGCGCCGCGCCTGCCCGGCCGCCCAGTGGTGGATCCGGCCCAGGTGCTCGACGAGGTTCCGCACGCGCCAGCGGCCGCACCACGGCACGCGCGCTCCGGCGTCGACCTCGCGCACGGACGCGAGGAACCGGTCCTGCAGATCCGCGAGCACGGCCGTCGTCGCGACGGGTGGGTGGCCCAGGGCGTCCGTCATGGGACCATGGTGCTGCCCGCCACCGACACCCCGACAGGGCCGGGGCCGCCACCGACCGTCGTGATCCCGCCGCGCGCGGGTCGCCCACCGTCGGCGCGAGCGCGCGTCGAGCCCGTCCAGAAGCCGGAGAACGCCGAGTTGCCCATCCCGTCCGCCACCGCCGCCGCGCGGATCCGCCCGTCGGCGACCGCGCCCGAGCTGCTGCGCAACTTCTGCATCATCGCGCACATCGACCACGGCAAGTCGACGCTCGCCGACCGCATGCTGCAGCTCACGGGCGTCGTCGAGGCGCGCGCCATGCGCGCGCAGTACCTCGACCGCATGGACATCGAGCGTGAGCGCGGCATCACGATCAAGTCGCAGGCCGTGCGCATGCCGTGGGAGCTCGACGGCACGCCCTACGCGCTCAACATGATCGACACGCCCGGCCACGTCGACTTCACGTACGAGGTCTCGCGCTCGCTCGCCGCGTGCGAGGGCGCCGTGCTGCTCGTCGACGCCGCGCAGGGCATCGAGGCGCAGACGCTCGCGAACCTCTACCTCGCGCTCGAGAACGACCTGCAGATCATCCCCGTGCTCAACAAGATCGACCTGCCGGCGGCGCAGCCCGAGAAGTACGCCGAGGAGATCGCCGGGCTCGTCGGCGGCGACCCGGCCGACGTGCTCAAGGTGTCCGGCAAGACCGGCGAGGGCGTCGAGGCGCTCCTCGACCGGATCGTGCAGACGGTGCCGGCGCCGGTCGGCGACGCCGACGCGCCCGCGCGCGCCATGATCTTCGACTCCGTCTACGACACGTACCGCGGCGTCGTCACCTACGTCCGCGTCGTCGACGGCCGCCTCGACCCGCGCGAGCGCATCGTCATGATGTCGACGCGCGCGACGCACGAGCTGCTCGAGATCGGCGTCATCGCGCCCGAGCCCGTGCCGACCAAGGGCCTGGGCGTCGGCGAGGTCGGCTACCTCATCACCGGGGTGAAGGACGTCCGTCAGTCGAAGGTCGGCGACACCGTGACGAACGCGGCCACGCCCGCGGACGAGGCGCTGGGCGGCTACTCCGACCCCAAGCCGATGGTGTTCTCGGGCCTGTACCCGATCGACGGGTCCGACTACCCGGCGCTGCGCGACGCGCTCGACAAGCTCAAGCTCAACGACGCCGCGCTCAACTACGAGCCCGAGACGTCGGTCGCGCTCGGCTTCGGCTTCCGCGTCGGGTTCCTCGGCCTGCTGCACCTCGAGATCGTGCGCGAGCGCCTCGAGCGCGAGTTCGACCTCGACCTCATCTCGACGGCGCCGAACGTCGTCTACGACGTCACGCTCGAGGACCGTACCGAGGTCGTCGTGACGAACCCGAGCGAGTTCCCCGCGGGCAAGATCCGTGAGGTCCGCGAGCCGGTCGTCAAGGCCACGATCCTCACGCCGTCGGAGTTCGTCGGCACGATCATGGAGCTGTGCCAGTCGCGCCGCGGCGACCTGCAGGGCATGGACTACCTGTCCGAGGACCGCGTCGAGATGCGCTACCTGCTGCCGCTCGCCGAGATCGTGTTCGACTTCTTCGACCACCTCAAGTCGCGCACGCGCGGGTACGCGAGCCTCGACTACGACACGACCGGCGACCAGGCCGCGGACCTCGTCAAGGTCGACATCCTGCTGCAGGGCGAGCAGGTCGACGCGTTCAGCGCGATCGTCCACAAGGACAAGGCGTACGCCTACGGCGTGATGATGACCGCCAAGCTCAAGGAGCTCATCCCGCGCCAGCAGTTCGAGGTGCCGATCCAGGCCGCGATCGGCTCGCGGATCATCGCGCGCGAGACCATCCGCGCGATGCGCAAGGACGTCCTCGCCAAGTGCTACGGCGGCGACATCAGCCGCAAGCGCAAGCTGCTCGAGAAGCAGAAGGAGGGCAAGAAGCGCATGAAGACCATCGGTCGGGTCGACGTGCCGCAGGAGGCCTTCATCGCCGCGCTGTCGTCGGACGGCGGCAGCGGCGGCAAGGACGCCAAGGACGCGAAGAAGAAGTGAGCGCGCCGGCGCCCGTCGAGGGCGGCGCCGCGTGAGCCCGGCGCTGCCCGACGGCGACCCCGCACCGCCCGACGGCGCGCTGCCCGCGTCGGCGGCGGTCGACGCCGACGCGCGCCGGTTCGGCGTCTACCTGCACGTGCCGTTCTGCGCGGTGCGGTGCGGGTACTGCGACTTCAACACCTACACCGCGACCGAGCTCGGCGGCGGCGCGAGCCTCGACGCGTACGCGTCGACCGCGCTGGGCGAGGTCGCGCTCGCCGACCGCGTGATGCGCGACGCGGGCGTAACCCGGCGTCCGGTCTCGACCGTGTTCGTCGGCGGCGGCACGCCGACGCTGCTGCCGGTCGACGACCTCGTGCGGCTGCTGGCCGGCGTGCGCGACACCTGGGGGCTCGCGCCCGGCGCCGAGGTCACGACCGAGGCGAATCCCGACTCGGTGACGCCCGACGGGCTCGCGCGGCTCGCGGCGGGTGGAGTCACGCGCGTGTCCTTCGGCATGCAGTCGGCCGTGCCGCACGTGCTCGCGACGCTCGAGCGCACGCACGACCCGGCGCGCGTCCCGGACGTCGTGCGGTGGGCGCGCGACGCGGGCCTGCGGGTGTCGCTCGACCTCATCTACGGCACGCCGGGGGAGTCGCTCGACGACTGGCGGCGCTCGGTCGAGGTGGCGCTGAGCACCGGGGTCGACCACGTCAGCGCGTACGCGCTCGTGGTCGAGCCGGGCACGCGCATGGCGGTGCAGGTGCGTCGCGGCGAGCTGACGCTGCCCGACGAGGACGACCAGGCGACCAAGTACGAGCTCGTCGACGACCTGCTCACGGCCGCCGGGCTGGGCTGGTACGAGGTGAGCAACTGGGCGCGCACGCCCGCGGACGCCTCGCAGCACAACCTCGGGTACTGGCGCGGGGACGACTGGTGGGGGATCGGCCCCGGCGCCCACAGCCACGTCGGGGGCGTGCGGTGGTGGAACGTCAAGCACCCGCGCGCCTACGCGGACCGGCTCGGGCGCGGGCTGAGCCCCGCCGCGGGCCGTGAGCTCGTCGACGCGGGCACCGCGCAGCTCGAGCGCGTCATGCTCGGCGTGCGCATCGCCGAGGGGCTGCCGGTCGCCGACCTCGAGCCCGCCGCGCGGTCCGCCGTCGCGGGGCTCGT
>JAEYNO010000328.1 GCA_023412515.1 Actinomycetes bacterium | reverse complement strand
CCATCGGGCTCAGCACGTCGACGACGGTGGCGGCGCCGGCGACCACGAGGGCGACGGCGAGCACGACGGCCCACCGGCGCGGGCCGTCCGGGGACGAGGGCAGCGCCGCGGCGCGGGCCGCCAGGAGCGTCGCCCCGGCCGCGGCCACCGCGAGCCCTGCCAGCGCGTCCGCGGTGACGAACAGGCCGCGCCAGGCCTGGCCGTGCGCGGCGTGCTCCGACAGGTACGACGTGACGGGGTCGAGCGGGAACCCCGTGAGCACCTCGAGCGGCAGCCCCGCGTAGGCGACGGCGGCGACGACGAGCAGCACGTGGGCGGCGCGCAGCGCACGCCCCGGGGCAGCGCCGGGGCGTGCGCCGGACGGGGCGGCGGGGAGCGCGCGGGCCGGGGTCACGGGGAGCCCCACGCGAGCTGCCCGGCGCACCACACGAGCCCGTAGGGCAGCATCGTGCGCGCGCCGACCCACGTGTGCTCCAGCCCGGGGTACACCCGCAGGGTCGTCGGCTGGTGCGCGTCGCGCAGCGCGCGCGCCAGGGCCTGCCCCGCGGCCGGCGACTCCGCGCCGGGGACGCCGAGGAAGACCGGCTGCACGGTCGCCGGGTCGCGTCGACGCAGCACGGCCGTCGGCGTCGACCGCTCCACGGCCCGCGGGTCGGCGACCACCGCCGGCGTGTCCGGCGCGGCGTACGGCATGAGCGCGACGACACCGCCGAACACGTCGGGGTGCCCCAGGCCCGTCACGAGGGCGCCGAGCGACCCGGCGGACATCCCGACGACGAGCCGCCCGGCCGGCTCGTCGCGCGTGCGCAGCGTCCGGTCGGCCCAGGCCACGACGTCGGTCCGCAGGTACGTGCCGAGCTGGGGGCCACCGGGCACGTCGAGCGGCTCGGTGCCCGCGGGCGCGGCCCCCGCGTTGAGGTCGGGCGCGACGACCACCACGGGCGGCAGGTGACCCGTCGCCACGAGCTCGTCGACCGTGGCGTCGACGCGACCGCCCGCGAACCAGTCGGCGGCCGTGCCGGGCGCGCCGTGCAGCGCGTAGACGACCGGGAAGCGTGCCGTGCTCCCGGGGTGGTCGTACTGCGGCGGCAGGTACACCCAGGCGGGGGAGTCGGGCACGCCCGGGCTCGTCGACGGGACGGTCACGTGCAGCACGCGCCCGTGCCGCGGGTCGCGCGCGGGCGGGGGCGCAGGCACCTCGGGGCTCGTGGCCTGCGGCGTCCACGTGCGGGTCTGCACCCAGCGGGCGGCGGTCTGGACCGTCGGCAGGTACCCGACCCACAGGTTGACGCCCAGCGCGGCCGCGAGCACGACGAGCGCCGACGCCCCGGCGACGGCGCCCACCGAGCGTCGGCGCGCGGACCTGCGGCGCGCGCGGTGGGCGTGCACGAGCAGGACGACGGCGACGCCGAGCGCGAGGAGCACGGGGGCGGGCGAGCCCAGCAGGAGGTCGCCCGAGACGCGCACGGGCAGCGTCGCCGGCAGGTCGATCGGTGCGTCGGGGCTCATGCGGCCACCCGGCCGCGGCCGGCGGGCACGGAGACCGGGCGGTCGCCTCCGGCGAGCACGCCCGTCGTGTCGGGCTGGGTCGTCGTCGTGCGCATCGCTCCGCCGGCGTCGGGACCCGGACGCCCGGCACCGGGTCGGTGGCGGGCGGGCCGCGGGTCGGGCCGTGCCGAGTCAACCCTGCCGGCCCGGTGCGTGTCGTCGGAGCAGGGGTGGGGTCGGGTCGGTCGCGCGACGGGTACGGGTCAGCCCGTGGTCGTACGTCGGGGCTGCCGGGGCAGCACGAAGGCCCGTGAGCGCTGCTCACGGGCCTTCGACGTGCGGGGCCGGTCGCCCTGCGGGCGGCCGGAGGCGCGGTCAGACCGCGCGCTGCACCTTGCCGGCCTTGAGGCACGACGTGCAGACGTTGAGACGCTTCGGCGTCCCCGCGACGACGACGCGCACGCGCTGGATGTTCGGGTTCCAGCGCCGCTTCGTGCGCACGTGCGAGTGCGAGATGCTGTGCCCGAAGCTCGGGCGCTTGGCGCAGACGTCGCAGTTGGCAGCCACGGTCTTCTCCTGGTTCTGATTCCTGTCGGACCGACGAGCGGCCCCGTGTCGTGCACGTCCCGCGCACACGTCGACGGACCGGACCCGAGGGCTCGGACCGCGCGACGGTGCATCGGAGGTCTGTGAGGGGTGCCGGACGTGGTCCGGGCAACCGGGCAAGACTAGCCCATCGCGTCCACGTCACCCAAATGTGGGTGCGGTGCGGCAAGGTGTGACGGCGACGGACGCCCGCCCCTGCGGTGCGACCGTACCCGTCAGGGCCGGCCGCGGTCGTGACGTGGCGGCACCGGCCGGGGCGCACCCGGGCGTCCCGCACCGCCCACCGGGGACGGCGGGCCCGGCACTCGGACAGGAGGAACGGCGTGGACGTGGTCGCGCGGCGCGCCCGGCTGGACGCCGACCTCGTGCGCGGCTGGGCCGCGACGGCGTCCGTCGCGTGCGCGGCGGCGCGCGACCGCATCGACGCGGTCAACGTCTTCCCCGTCCCCGACGGCGACACCGGCTCGAACGTCGCCCTCACGGTCGCGGGCGGCCTCGCCGCCGTCCGCGACGTCACCGGCCTGCCCGTGCAGGCC
>JAEYNO010000282.1 GCA_023412515.1 Actinomycetes bacterium | reverse complement strand
GACCCGGGCGCTGCGGACGCCGCCGCGAGCGGGGCCCCGAGCACGGACGACGCGTCCGACGCCGCGAGCGCACCGGCCCCCGACTGCGACACGCCGGACGGGGACGCGTCCCCGTCGGTCGCACCCTGACGGGCGTCGCCCCGCCCGCCGCCGTGCGGGCGGGGCGGCGTTCCCGGCCCTAAGGTGAGCGTGTCCCCGCCGCCGACCTCGGATGCGCCCCGTGACCGCTGACACCTGGGCCGACATCGGCCTCGTCCTGCTGTTCATCCTCGTCGGCGGCGTGTTCGCCGGCACCGAGCTCGCGCTGGTGTCGCTGCGCGAGTCGCAGCTCGGGCAGATCGAGAAGCAGGGGTCCCGCGGCGTGCGCGTCGCGGCGGTCGCCCGCAACCCCAACCGGTTCCTCGCGGCCGTGCAGATCGGCGTGACGGTCGCCGGGTTCTTCTCGGCCGCGTTCGGGGCGTCCTCGCTGGCCCCGGCCGTCGCGCCGGTGCTCGAGTCGCTGGGCCTGCCGCAGGGCACGGCCGAGGGCGTCGCGCTCATCGCGCTCACGCTCGTCATCGCGTACCTCTCGCTCGTGCTGGGCGAGCTGGTGCCCAAGCGCATCGCGATGCAGCAGGCCGCACGCGTGTCGCTGTGGGTGGGGCCGCCGCTCGACCGGTTCGCGGTGCTCATGACCCCCGTGATCTGGCTGCTCTCGAAGTCCACCAACGGGGTCGTCCGGCTGCTCGGCTTCGACCCGGCGGCGACGAGCGACCAGATCACCGACGAGGAGCTGCGCGACCTCGTGCGCTCGCACCCCGACCTGCCGGAGGACGAGCGGCGCCTCATCGACGACGTGTTCGACGTCGGCGACCGCTCGCTCGTCGAGGTCATGCGCCCGCGCGCGGACGTGACGTTCCTCGCCGCCGACGCGCCCATCGCGGAGGCCGCCCGGCTCGTCGGCACGCTGCCCTACTCGCGGTACCCGGTGACGGGCGAGGACTTCGACGACATCGTCGGCTTCGTGCACGTGCGCGACCTGCTGGCCCCGGTCGCGCGCGCCGTGCGCGAGGCCGAGGAGGACCCCGACACGCACGGGCGCGAGGGCGTCGTCGAGGCGATCGTCGAGGTCGCGGGCACGACGGTGGGCGACGTGACACGGCCCATCGTGTCGCTGCCGGGCACCAACGCGGTGCTGCCGACGCTGTCGACCATGCGGCGCACGGGCGCGCACATCGCGGTCGTCGTCGACGAGTACGGCGGCACCGACGGCATCGTGACGCTCGAGGACCTGCTGGAGGAGCTGGTCGGCGACATCGTCGACGAGTACGACCCCGTGCCGGTGCGCGTGACGGGCGCCGCCGACGTCGACGCGGGGCTCACGCTCGAGGAGTTCGCCGACCGCACGGGCGTCGTGCTCCCCGAGGGGCCGTACGAGACCGTCGCGGGGTACCTGCTGGCGCGGTTCGGGCGCATCCCGGCGCCCGGCGACGTCATCGACGTCGTGCCGGAGGGGGAGGGCGACGACGCGCCGGCCGACGTCCCGCCCACCCGGCTGCGCGTGCGCGCGGTCGACAGGCGCCGCATCACGCGCGTGCGCGTCGAGCGCGGTGCGGCACCCGCCGCCGAGGGTGGCGCGGGGGAGTCCGGAGCCGCCGCGGGCGACGTCGCGCACGACGCGGGCCCCGGGACCTGAGGCCCATCACGACGGGCCGCGCGCGTGCTCGGTGTGCGCGGTATCACCGGCCCCGGAGGGCGCGTGGGAGCGCGTGCACGTCTACCGTATGAGGTATGCCTCAGTCGCCCTCCGCGTCCGTCGACGCCGCCCGCCCGTCCGGCGAGCTCATGCCGGCGCCCGCCGGCAAGCCTCGCAAGGTGCCGCGCGTCCTGGTCCTCGGCGGCGGCACGGTGGGCCTGTACTCGGCCCGTCGGCTGCGCCGTCGTCTCGGCAAGCGCGAGGCGGCCATCGTCGTCGTCGACCCGCGTCCGTACATGACGTACGCGCCGTTCCTGCCGGAGGCGGCCGCCGGGTCCATCGACCCCCGCAACGTCGTCGCCCCGCACCGTCGCGCGCTCAAGGGCGTCGACGTGCTGCAGGGCCACGTCACGCACATCGAGCACGCGAACCGCCGCGTGCAGATCACGCCCATCGAGGGCGAGCCGTACTGGGTGACGTACGACCACCTGGTCGTCGGGCTCGGCTCGGTCGCGCGCACGCTGCCGATCCCCGGCCTCGCCGAGGTCGCGATCGGCTTCAAGAACGTCGAGGAGGCCATCGCCGTCCGCAACCACGTGCTGGGCCGCATCGACGTCGCGGCGTCCACGTGGGACCCGGAGCTGCGGCGGCGCATGCTGACGTTCGTGTTCGTCGGGGGCGGCTTCGCGGGCGTCGAGGCGCTCGGCGAGGTCGAGGACATGGCGCGCTACGCGGTGCGCAAGTACAAGCAGATCGAGCAGGACGAGCTGCGCTTCGTGCTCGTCGAGGGCAGCCCGCGCATCCTCCCCGAGGTCAGCGAGGAGCTCGGCGGCTACACGCTCGAGCAGCTGCGCAAGCGCGACATCGAGATCTTCCTGTCGACGTTCCTGTCGTCCTGCGTCGACGGGCACATCGTGCTGTCGAACGGCACCGAGTTCGACGCCGAGACGGTCGTGTGGACCGCGGGCGTCAAGGCCAACCCGGTGCTGCAGGAGTCGGACCTGCCGCTGGACAAGATGGGTCGCGTCATCTGCAACGCCGAGCTGCAGGTGACCACGGAGGACGGCACGGTCGTGGCCGACGCGTGGTCGGCCGGCGACTGCGCCGCGGTCCCCGACCTGTACAACCCGGGCAAGTTCTGCCCGCCCAACGCGCAGCACGCGCTGCGGCAGGGCAACCACATCGGCGACAACCTCGCCGTGGTGCTCCGCTCGGGCCGTCCGACGCCGTACAAGCACAAGAACGTCGGCGCGGTCGCGTCGCTCGGCATGTACAAGGGCGTCGCGCAGATGTTCGGCCGCATCAAGGTGCGCGGTTTCCTCGCGTGGGTGCTGCACCGCACGTACCACGTGTTCGCGATGCCGACCTTCAACCGCAAGCTGCGGATCGCCGCGGGCTGGACCGGGTCGGTGCTGCTGCGCCGCGAGGTCGTCGCGCTGGGGTCGCTGCACGACCCGCGCGCCGAGTTCCGCGCCGCGTCGGTGCCGCCGAAGCCCAAGGTCGAGCAGGCCGCGCAGGGCACGGCGCCGACCGACGGCGCTACGGCGGCGCCCTCGCTGCCGCCGTACAAGGCCGAGAAGGACTCCCCGGCGGAGAAGGGCGACGCGCACGCGTCCTGACGTCCCGCCGGCGCCGCCTGCCGACGACGCCCCCGCGACCCTTCGTGGTCGCGGGGGCGTCGTGCGTCCGGGGCGCGGGTGCCGTGCGGTGCGTCGCGGTCCCGGCGCGTCCTGCCCGTGCGCTGGCAGGATGACGACCGCGCCCCCGTAGCCCAACCGGCAGAGGCAACCGGCTTAAACCCGGTCCAGTCCGGGTTCGAACCCCGGCGGGGGCACGACCGCTGCGGCTCCAGGGTTTCGTAATTCCGATATTCCGTTACGCTCGACGGATGGACGACGACCTGCGCACCCGCGTCGACGCGCTCGAGGAGCGCGTCGCGGCCCTCGAGGCCGCGCCCGGACGTGCCGCCACCGAACCCGCCACCGCCACCGCCGACGACCCCGACGACCGGTTCTGGGCCCTGCACGGCCTCACGGCCCGCGTCGACCGCCCCGCGTCGAACGGCGCGGTCATGATGGTCGGCGACGTCCGCACGCCCGCGGGCGACGAGGCCCGGTGGCAGTACGCGCTGACGACCGACGACCTGCTCGCCGCCGACTGGGCCGACCTCGCGCCCGTGGTCGCAGCGCTCGGTCACCCCGTGCGGCTCGCCCTGCTGCGCGCGGTCCTGGACGGCGCCCGCACCGCGCGCGAGCTCGCCGACGCGGTCGACGTCGGCTCGACCGGTCAGGTGTACCACCACCTGCGACAGCTCCAGGCGGCCGGCTGGCTGCGCGCCGCCGCCGGGGGCGAGCACGTCGTGCCCGCCGAGCGGCTGGTCCCGCTGCTGACGTCGCTGCTGGCGGCGGTGCGATGAGCGCCGCGCCGCCGTCCGGGGGTGCGTCAGTTCCCGAGCCCCGCCCCGAGCCGCGCCGCGCGCCGCTCGACGGACCGCGCCGCGCCGTCGCGGGGCTCATGCCCGTGTGGTTCTGGTGCGTCCTCGCCTGGATCGTCGTCGGCCGCGTGCTCGACCCGGACCCGGCCGTGTGGTTCGCGGGCGCCGCGGTGCTCGTCGGCCTCGCGTTCGTGCGCCCGCCGCGCGTCGAGCGCGACCCGGTCGAGGTCGCGTCACCGCTGCGTGGCCGCTGGACCGTCGTCAACAGCCCCGCCGACAAGGTGCCCAGCCACGGCATCCGCGCCTACGGCCAGACGTACGCGATCGACGTGCTGGTGCCCAGCCCGCCGGGGACGCCCGCGACCGTGCCGTGGCGCGGCGGGTTCCCCCGGCCCGAGACGTTCCCGTCCTTCGGTCGGTCCGTGCACGCCGTCGCCGACGGCACCGTCGTGCGCGTGGTCGACGGCCGGCGCGACCACCGCGGCCGCACGTCGTGGCCCGCGCTCGCCTACCTCATGACGCTCGAGGGCGTCCGCGACCTCGGCGGACCGCCCGCGGTGGTCGGCAACCACGTCGTGCTCGACCACGGCGACGGCGTGTACTCGCTGGTCGCGCACCTGCGGCGCGGCAGCGCGCGCGTGCGCCCCGGGCAGCGCGTCGCCGCCGGGGACCAGCTGGGCGAGGTCGGCAACTCCGGCAACTCGAGCGAGCCGCACCTGCACGTGCAGCTCATGGACCGCCCCCGGCCGCTGCGTGCCGCTGGCATCCCGTTCCGGTGGCGCGACGCGCACGTGCTGCCCGACGTCACCGACCCGTCCCGCGCGACGACCGTCCGCGCCGAGATCACGCCCGGCCTCCCGGCCGCGGGGCAGGTCGTCGAGATGTGACGTGCGCCGAGGGGCGTCCCGCTCAGGTGCGGCCGGGACCTGGGCTCACGCCCGGCGCGCGCCGCGGCTCACGCGCGGTCGTGGTCGGCGCCGGGC
>JAEYNO010000280.1 GCA_023412515.1 Actinomycetes bacterium | reverse complement strand
AGCGTGAACGGCAACCGGCTGCGCCCGCCGCGCAGGCCGACGACGCCGGCGACCACCCCGGTCAGCACCGCCACCGCCCCGACCGTCGCGGCCGCACCCCGCGGTCCTCGCGGCGGCGGTCGTGGTGGCCGTGCTCGGGCCACCGGGACCACCGCGGGGTGCGGCCGCGACGGTCGGGGCGGTGGCGGTGCTGACCGGGGTGGTCGCCGGCGTCGTCGGCCTGCGCGGCGGGCGCAGCCGGTTGCCGTTCACGCTCGCGATGGTCGTCGCGCTGCTGTGCGTCGTGGTGCTGGGCCTGTCGGGGACGTCGGGCGCCGTCGTCTGACGGGCGTCAGCGGTCCTCGACGTCGACGACCACGCGCACGGGGTCGGCGAGCACGAGGACCCGGAAGGCGCGAGGTCCGTCGTCGACGCCGACGAACGAGTCGGTCATCCCCTCGAACGTCAGGGGGCGCACGACGTGCTCGACGTCGCCGCCGTCCGGACGCAGGTCCTGCGAGAACTCCTGCAGCCCGCCCTCGGTCGGGTACGTGGTGCCCAGGAGGGTGACCTGGAGGATCGCGTCGCCGTCGACCTCGCGGACCGCACCGCTCGGGTCCTCGACCGCGCGCTCGACGTACCGCACGCGGTAGCCGGGCGTGCCGGTGCCGCCCTCGAGCTGGTAGACGACCCGGTCGTACCCCTCGTGCTCACCCGTGCGCACGCCGGTCACCACGTAGAGCGACGCGTCGCCCTCGGACGTGAGCTCGGTGCCGGGCGCCGTGAAGCCGTCGAGCCCGGCCGTCGGCTCGGCGGCGGGCGCCGTGACGTCGGTCGGTGCCGGCGACGCGGACGGGGCGGGGGACCGCGTGGCGGAGGGGGTCGCCGCGGGGGGCGTCGCGGGGGTCGACGTCGGGTCGGGGTCGTCGGCGCACGCCGCGAGGGCGGCGCCCAGGCCGAGCGCGGTCGCCGCGGCGAGCACCCGGCGGGCGGTCGTGGTGGTCATGGTGGCCTCCCTGTGGCGTGCGTCTCACGCTAGGGCGCGGACCGGGTCGAGCGGGGCGGGACCCGCCGACGCGCGTCGTGCCACCCCGGCGTTCCACGGCATGGACGCGTGAACCACGATGTGAGACGAGGCGAGAGGGATGTGACACCCGCACGCGACAGGCGTAGGGTCGCCGACGTGCAGATGATCCTCGTAGTACTTCCTGAGCGCGCCGGCTGACGCCACCGCACAGGTCGCTCGTCGCGCGCGCTCGCCCCTCGTCCATCCCGGTGCCCGGGTCGAGGGGCTTTTTCGTGCCCGGCAGCCGCCCGGCGCACCCCGCACCGGACGACCACACCCGCACTCGACCCGCAGGAGACGACGATGGCTCAGGGTCCCCATCCCGCACCACCGCGCGCCACGGTGCGTCCCGTGCGCCCGGCCGCCGAGGCGGCGCCGCGCACCGACGCGCCGGCCGGCGAGCAGCGCATCGGCCCCGAGAAGGTCACCGGCGCGCAGTCGATCGTCCGCTCGCTCGAGGAGGCGGGCGTCGAGGTCGTCTTCGGGATCCCGGGCGGTGCGATCCTGCCGACCTACGACCCGCTCATGGACTCCTCGCGCGTGCGGCACGTGCTCGTGCGCCACGAGCAGGGGGGCGGGCACGCGGCCGCCGGCTACGCGTACTCCTCGGGCAAGGTCGGCGTCACCATGGCGACGTCCGGCCCGGGCGCGACCAACCTCGTCACCGCGATCGCGGACGCCAACATGGACTCGGTGCCGATGGTCGCGATCACCGGCCAGGTCGGTGCGTCGATGATCGGGACGGACGCGTTCCAGGAGGCCGACATCGTCGGCATCACGCTCCCGATCACCAAGCACAACTACCTGGTGACCGACCCCGACGACATCCCGCGCACGATCGCCGAGGCGTTCCACGTCGCGTCGTCGGGCCGCCCCGGCCCCGTGCTGGTCGACATCGCCAAGTCGGCCATGCAGGCGCAGACCACGTTCTCGTGGCCGCAGGACGTCAACCTGCCCGGCTACCACCCGGTGACCAAGCCGCACGCCAAGCAGATCCGCGAGGCCGCGCGGCTGCTGGCGACGTCGCGCCGGCCGGTGCTGTACGTGGGCGGCGGCGTGATCCGCGCGGGCGCGTCCGACCTGCTGCGTCGGCTGACCGACGCGTCGGGCGCCCCGGTCGTCACGACCCTCATGGCCCGCGGCGCGCTGCCCGACTCGCACCCGCAGCACCTCGGCATGCCGGGCATGCACGGCACGGTCGCCGCGGTGGCCGCACTGCAGAAGGCCGACCTCGTGGTCGCGCTCGGCGCGCGGTTCGACGACCGCGTCACGGGTCTGCTGGCGTCGTTCGCACCCGGTGCGACCGTCGTGCACGCCGACATCGACCCCGCCGAGATCGGCAAGAACAAGCGCGCCGACGTCCCGATCGTGGGCGACCTGCGCGAGGTCATCGCCGACCTGCTGCCCGAGCTCGAGCGCGAGCACGCCCAGCACGGCCGGCCGGACCTCGAGGCGTGGTGGAAGCAGCTCGACGACTGGCGCGCGACGTTCCCGCTCGGCTACGACGAGCCCACCGACGGCCTGCTCGCGCCGCAGCACGTCATCACCCGCATCGGCGAGATCTCGGGGCCCGAGTCGATCTTCGTGTCGGGCGTCGGGCAGCACCAGATGTGGGCCGCGCAGTTCATCCGGTACGAGCGGCCCGGCTCCTGGGTCAACTCGGGCGGCCTGGGCACGATGGGCTTCGCGGTGCCCGCCGCGATGGGCGCGAAGGTCGGTGACCCGTCGCGCACCGTCTGGGCGATCGACGGCGACGGCTGCTTCCAGATGACCAACCAGGAGCTCGCGACCTGCACGATCAACGAGATCCCCATCAAGGTCGCGGTGGTCAACAACAGCTCGCTCGGCATGGTCCGCCAGTGGCAGACCCTGTTCTACGAGTCGCGCTACTCCAACACCGACCTGCACACGGGCCACGGCACGGCGCGCGTCCCGGACTTCGTCAAGCTCGCCGACGCGTACGGTGCGGTGGGCCTGCGGTGCGAGACCAAGGCCGACGTCGACGCGACGATCAAGCGCGCGATGGAGATCGACGACCGCCCCGTGGTGGTCGACTTCACGGTCTCGCGCGACTCGATGGTGTGGCCGATGGTCGCCGCCGGCGTCAGCAACGACGCCATCCAGTACGCGCGGGGCATCAGCCCCGCGTGGGACCGCGAGGACTGAGGAAGGAACCGCGATGACCCGCCACACCCTGTCCGTCCTCGTCGAGAACAAGCCCGGCGTGCTCACGCGCGTCGCGGGGCTGTTCGCGCGCCGGTCCTTCAACATCCACTCGCTGGCCGTCGGCCCGACCGAGCACGCCGAGATCAGCCGCATCACGGTCGTCGTCGACGTCGACGCGCTGCCCCTGGAGCAGGTGACCAAGCAGCTCAACAAGCTGGTCAACGTCATCAAGATCGTCGAGCTCGAGGACGCCGCGTCGGTCCAGCGCGAGCTGCTGCTCGTCAAGGTCAAGGCCGACGTGTCGCAGCGCACGCACGTGCTCGAGGTCGTGCAGCTGTTCCGGGCGCACGTCGTCGACGTCGTGCCCGACACGGTCGTCATCGAGGCGACCGGCGGCCCGGGCAAGCTCGACGCCCTGCTGGCGGCCCTGGAGCCGTTCGGCATCCGTGAGATCGTGCAGTCCGGCACGGTCGCCATCGGCCGCGGCTCGCGGTCCATCACCGACCGCGCGCTCGAGCGCGTGAGCCGGTCCGCCTGACCTTCGTCCAGACCCCACCCTGCCAAGACACACCACCGAGGAGATCCACCGTGGCTGAGCTGTTCTACGACGACGACGCCGACCTGTCGGTCATCCAGTCCAAGAAGGTCGCCGTCATCGGCTACGGCAGCCAGGGGCACGCGCACTCGCTCAACCTGCGCGACTCCGGCGTCGACGTGACCGTCGGCCTGCGCGAGGGCTCGGCGTCCCGGGCCAAGGCCGAGAACGAGGGCCTCAAGGTCGCCTCCGTCGCCGACGCGGTCGCCGGTGCCGACGTCGTCGTGATCCTCGCGCCCGACCAGGTGCAGCGCATCGTCTACCGCGAGGAGATCGAGCCGAACCTCAAGGACGGCGCCGCGCTCGTCTTCGGTCACGGCTTCAACATCCGCTACGGCTACATCAAGCCGGCCGCGGACCACGACGTGCTCATGGTCGCGCCCAAGGGCCCGGGCCACCTCGTGCGTCGCGAGTACGTCGACGGGCGCGGCGTGCCGGTCATCGTCGCGGTCGAGCAGGACGCGTCGGGCTCGGCCTGGGCGCTCGCGCTGTCGTACGCCAAGGCGATCGGCGGCCTGCGCGCGGCGGGCATCAAGACGACGTTCACCGAGGAGACCGAGACCGACCTGTTCGGCGAGCAGGCCGTCCTGTGCGGTGGCGTGTCGCAGCTGATCCAGTACGGCTTCGAGACCCTGACCGAGGCGGGCTACCAGCCCGAGGTCGCGTACTTCGAGGTGCTGCACGAGCTCAAGCTCATCGTCGACCTCATCTTCGAGGGCGGCATCACCAAGCAGCGCTGGTCGGTGTCGGACACGGCCGAGTACGGCGACTACGTGTCGGGCCCGCGCGTCATCACGCCCGAGGTCAAGGCGAACATGCAGGCCGTGCTCGCGGACATCCGGAACGGCGCGTTCGCGGAGCGCTTCATCACGGACCAGGACGCGGGCGCGCCCGAGTTCCAGGCGCTGCGCGAGAAGGGCCAGAACCACCCGATCGAGCCGGTCGGCCGCGAGCTGCGCAAGCTGTTCGCGTGGGTCAAGCCCTCGGACAGCGACTACACGGAGGGTTCGGCGGCCCGCTGACCGCAGGTGGGGGTCGCGCGGCACGTTCTTCGCCGCGCGGCACCCGCCGGAGGCGGCGCAGAGCGCTGCCCTCGCCACGGGTGGAGAGGGCTCGGCGGCGCGCTGACCCCACCACCCCCACCGCCCCGGGGGGGGCCCCCCCCCCCCGCGGCCTGGTGGGGGTGCAGGTCGCCGTGCGGCGCGGAAGGATCGCTGCGCGGGCGCGTCGCCCGTGACCTCGAGGGAAGGGTGCACGATGACCGAGCAGCTGCCGCAGGCCCCGGACGGCACGCAGGACACGCGGATCGCGGACTTCTGGGACGCGGCGCGCGGGCACCTGGGGTGGGGCAAGCTCGACCCGGTGATGGGGGAGACGGTCGACGGTGCCGTCGCCCCGCCGGCGTGGTCGTTCGGCGACGACCCGGTCGCGGCCGACGCGCTGCTCGGGCTGGTGCTCGAGGGCCGCAAGACGGCGACGTCGACGGCGCTCGCGGAGCTCACGGCTGCCGACGCGCCGCTGCCGCGGGTCGGGGACGTGTCGATCGTGCTGGACTCGCACGGCGACCCGCGGGCGCTGCTGCGCACGACGGCGGTCGACGTCGTGCCGTTCGACGCGGTGGGTGACGAGCACGCGGCGGCCGAGGGCGAGGGCGACCGGTCGCTCGAGGCGTGGCGGCGCGACCACGAGGCCGTGTGGCGGCGCGTGCTGGGCGACGCGGCGTTCTCGCGGACGATGGACGTGGTCACGGAGCGGTTCGAGCTCGTGTACCCGACGACGGGTGCGGCGCCGGCGGTCGACTGAGCCGCCGTCCGTCTGATGAGACGCGACGTCCGAGGCGTGGACCGCTGGCTAGGGTGGCGGCATGGCTGACACGACCCCTCCCACGTCCCTGAACCTGGCCGTCGTGGCCGGCGACGGCATCGGGACGGAGGTCGTCGAGCAGGGGCTCCTCGTCCTCGAGCAGGCCCTGCACGGCACCGGCGCCACGGTCCGCACGACCGACTTCGACCTCGGCGCGCGGCGCTGGCACGCGACGGGCGAGACCCTCACGGACGAGGACCTCGCCGCGATCCGCACGCACGACGCGATCCTCCTGGGTGCGATCGGCGACCCGAGCGTGCCGTCGGGCGTCCTCGAGCGCGGGCTGCTGCTCAAGCTGCGCTTCGCGCTCGACCACTACGTCAACCTGCGTCCCAGCACGCTCTTCCCGGGCGTCGCGAGCCCGCTCGCCGCCCCCGGCGACGTCGACTTCGTCGTCGTGCGCGAGGGCACCGAGGGTCCCTACGTCGGCAACGGCGGCGCGATCCGCGTCGGCACGCCCGCCGAGGTCGCCAACGAGGTGAGCGTCAACACCGCGTTCGGCGTCGAGCGCGTCGTGCGCGACGCGTTCGCGCGCGCCGCGGCTCGCCCGCGCAAGAAGCTCACGCTCGTGCACAAGCACAACGTGCTGGTGCACGCGGGCCACCTGTGGCGCCGCACGGTCGAGGCCGTCAACGCCGAGTTCCCCGACGTCACGGTGGACTACCTGCACGTCGACGCGGCGACGATCTTCCTCGTGACCGACCCCGCGCGGTTCGACGTCATCGTGACCGACAACCTGTTCGGCGACATCCTCACCGACCTGGCCGCCGCCATCACGGGAGGCATCGGCCTCGCGGCGTCGGCCAACATCAACCCCGACCGCACGGCGCCGAGCATGTTCGAGCCCGTGCACGGCTCGGCCCCCGACATCGCGGGGCAGGGCAAGGCCGACCCGACCGCGACCGTGCTGTCGGTCGCGCTGCTGCTCGACCACGTCGGTCTGCCGGCCGCCGCCCGCGCGGTCGAGGCCGCGGTGGCCGCCGACATCGCCGAGCGCGCCGGCCGAGTACGGTCGACGGCCGAGGTGGGCAAGGACCTCGCCGCCCGCGTCGCCGGCTGACGCCCCGCCCGGGGCTCGCCGACGACGCCGCGCACGACGAGCGTCCGTCGGTCCGCAGGCGCGTGCCTGCACCCTGTCCACCCGGCCGTCCGCACCGGTACCGTCGACGTCGACCCTGGTGAAAGGCCCCCCGATGAGCACCCTCACGACCCCCTCGTCCGCCGCGTTCGCGCTGCACCGCACCGACCACCCCGTCCCGGACGCCGAGCGCGCGGCGGCGCTCGCGTCGCCGCGCTTCGGCACGGTGTTCACCGACCACATGGCCCGCGTCTCGTGGACCCACGCGGACGGCTGGACCGACCGCCGCGTCGAGCCGTACGGCCCGCTGCAGCTCGACCCCGCGACCGCCGTCCTGCACTACGCGCAGGAGATCTTCGAGGGCCTCAAGGCGTACCGGCACCCCGACGGCAGCGTGTGGTCGTTCCGCCCGGAGGCCAACGCGGCACGGTTCGCGCGCTCGGCGCAGCGGCTCGCGCTGCCCGAGCTGTCCGAGGCGGACTTCCTCGGCGCCATCCGCGCGCTCGTCGAGGTCGACCGCGAGTGGGTGCCGTCGGGCGAGGAGACGAGCCTGTACCTGCGCCCGTTCATGTACGCCTCCGAGCGGTTCCTCGGCGTGCGGCCGTCGCTCGAGGCCGAGTTCCTGGTGATCGCGTCGCCGGTCGGCCCGTACTTCGCGGGCGGCGTCAAGCCGGTGTCGATCTGGGTCTCGCAGCAGTACCACCGAGCGGGCGCGGGCGGCACGGGGGCCGCCAAGTGCGGGGGCAACTACGCCGCGAGCCTGCTGCCGCAGCAGGAGGCGTACGCCAAGGGCTTCGAGCAGGTCTGCTTCCTCGACGACCGCACCGGCACGCAGCTCGAGGAGCTCGGCGGCATGAACGTCGTCGTCGTGCGGGCCGACGGGTCGGTCATGACGCCGCCGGTGTCGGGCACGATCCTCGAGGGCGTCACGCGCTCGTCGATCCTGCAGCTGCTGACCGACGCGGGCCACGAGGTGTCCGAGCGACCCGTGCTGCTCGACGAGCTGCGCCGGGACCTCGCCGACGGCAGCGTCACCGAGGTGTTCGCGTGCGGCACCGCCGCCGTGATGACGCCGATCGGACGGCTCGCGAGCGACGACTTCGACCTCGTGGTCGGCGACGGCGAGGCCGGTCCGGTGACGATGCGGATCCGCGCCGAGCTCACCGACGTGCAGTACGGCCGCGCGGCCGACCGGCACGGCTGGATGCACCGGCTCGTCTGACCGGCGGCGCCGTGCGGCGGGGGGGCCCCCCCCCCCGCCCCCCCCCCGCCGCGGGTGCCCCAGATGGGC
>JAEYNO010000232.1 GCA_023412515.1 Actinomycetes bacterium | reverse complement strand
GTGGTCGGAGGCGCTGAAGGATCGGTCGATCCGATCTCGGTCGGCGGTTTCGGCGCCGCGCGGGCATTGGCGACCGAGTTTAACGACGATCCGGCTGCGGCTTCGCGCCCGTTCGACAGCAAGCGCGACGGGTTCGTCCTGGCCGAGGGCGCCGCGGTGCTGGTCATCGAGCGGCTGAGCCACGCCAAGGCGCGCGGCGCCGAGCCCCTCGCGATCCTTTCGGGCTATGGCACGTCCGCCGATGCCTATCACCTCACCGCGGGTGAACCGACGGGCGCCGGCGCGCAGGTCGCCATGCGCAACGCACTGAAAATGGCGAAGCTCTCGCCGGGCGAGATCGACTACATAAACGCCCATGCCACCTCGACGGCGGTGGGCGATGCTGCCGAGATCGCCGGCATCTCGGCCGTGTTCGAGAACCGCGGCAAGGACCTCGCCATTTCCTCGACCAAGTCGGCGACGGGGCACCTGCTCGGAGCGGCCGGCGCGCTTGAAGCGGTGTTCTCGGTCCTCGCCATCCGCCACGGCATCGCCCCGGCGACGCGTAATCTCGAAGATCCGGATGTGGGTCAGCAGTTCGACCTCGTACCGCAGACGCCGAAGAAGAAGTCGATCCGCCACGCGCTCTCGAACGCCTTCGGCTTCGGCGGCGTCAACGCGGCGCTAGTGTTCTCCGCGATCTGACGTGTTCACGCCTCGGGCTTCCTGGCCCGGAGCTTTTTCGGCTTCTCCGGTTTGATCGGACGTTGCGACACGGCCCGCTCGGCGAAGCGGATCCAGTCTTCGAGGACGCCGTCGTCCTCAAGAACGTCGGGGTCAATCCAGAAGAAGCCTGACATCACCTGTTCGCCCCGGCGCATCGCCGTTGCGCCCGGCCGCGCCGCGGCCTCGTCGTGAAAGGCCTTGCCCACCGAGACCAGCAAGCCGCCATCGGGCCGGGCACCGGCGAGGATGTGCCCGTTGATGAGAAAGGTGGGCCCGCCGAACATCCGCTTTTCCGTAAGCCGCGGGTCGTCGATCACCAGCATGCGGATGCGATCGGCAAGGTGTTCCATCGCCTCCGACGACATCAGGTGGCCCCGGGCAGGCGATAAGTCTGGTGCTGTGGCAGGCCCTCGGCGATGACGTCCCAGTCGCGATGGGTGCGGGCAAAGAGCAACTGGTTGGGCTTGTACCAGGGCAGGGCTGCGGCTCCGGCCAGGCCCACCGGAATGGTCATCAGTTCCGTGCCGCGGCTCGACTGCGCGCAGAGCGGCGTGCCACATTCGGGGCAGAACCACCGCGTGAAGATCGCGCCGGAATCGGCTGATCTGGAATGCGTTTTCGTGTGGCCGGTGATCGTCACGTCACCTGCTCTCAGCAGGAATGCTGCCGAGTGGCCGGTGCCCGAAGCCTTCTGGCAGTCCTCGCAAGAGCACATGAACATCGACTTGACCTCACCGGCGAGGTGCACCTTCACCGCCCCGCAAGCGCAGTGGGCGGTTATGTCGATCACGGGACGGGCAGGCTTCTCCATGTGCCGAGCGTGGCACGCGCGGTCGCTGCGCCGCAAGCTTCGCCGATGGGAGGGGTTGATCCGGTCGGGCGGGACGCCCTTAATCCGCCTCCGAGGAGGCTCCGCATGGCATTTGCCCCGACCCTGCCCATCGAAACGGACCGGCTCAACCTGCGCCCTTTCACCCGCGCCGATGTGGATGCCGTCTTTGCCTATCGGCGGCGCGACGATGTCGCCGCTTTCCTCTTTGACGAGCCGATGAGCCGGGAGACGGTGGCCGAGGCGGTGCAAGCCTGCACGCTGCAGACAGCATGGCACCAGGAAGGCGACAAGATCATGCTCGCTGTGGAGCGCAAAGCGGATCACGCGATGATCGGCGAGGTCTCGCTCATCCTTCGTCACGAGATCGCGCGGCAGGGGGAACTCGGCTACATCCTGCACCCCGCCTATCACGGGTTCGGCTACGCAACCGAGGCGGCGCGGGGGCTCCTTAGGGTCGGCTTCGGGCAGGCGGGACTGCATCGCATTTATGCCCGCTGCGATGCGCGGAACGGCGCATCCTGGCGGGTGATGGAACGCCTCGGTATGCGGCGTGAGGCGCATTTCCGAGAGCACAAACTGGTCAAGGGCGTGTGGGACGAGGAACTGATCTACGCCATCCTCGAAGACGAATGGGCCGCGATCAGTGTTCTGTGAGCGCCTCTCGCCGCCCCGGCAGCCGTGCTAATCTGACCGCATAGTCAGCTTGATCGACGGAGGGGATTCGGGAGCGGGAGCATGGTCCTCGCGGCCTTGGTCCGTCGTGTCGCACCTCGTACAAACCCCTGAGTTTCTAGCGAAAATTCGGATCGGCCGGCTGGAACCCGCCGCATATGCCGACGTTCTAGGTGCGTGGGCAAAAGAGGCGGAGGATATGGCGGGAATGGCCAACAAGACTAATTTACCAATTGAAACCGAGCGCCTGCAATTGCGCTCATTCCAGAAATCGGACCTCGACGCCATCATGGCGTACCACGCGCTGCCGGACGTGCAGCGCTATCTCGACTGGAAGGCACGCGATCGCGTCGAGGCGCAGGCGGCGCTTGACGCGATGGTCAAGCAGAACCGGCTCACGCGTCCGGGAGACATCGTCCATTTTGCCGTCACGCGGAAAGAAGACGACCTGCTGATCGGGCAGATTTCGCTGCGCTGGACCGACGCGACGGCCGGGCAGGCGGAGCTGCGGTTCATCTTCAGCCCGTTCCACCGCAAGCAGGGCTACGCCACCGAGGCGGTGCGGGCAGCGATGGATCACGGCTTCGAGACCTTCCGTTTCCACCGCATCTTCGCCCGCTGCGCAGGCAAGAACCAGGCTTCGGCCCGGCTGCTCAAGAATCTCGGCATGCGGCTCGAGGCGCATTACCGCGAGCACGCCCTGTTCCAGGGCGAGTGGGACGAGGAGCTGCACTTTGCCATCCTCGATCGTGAGTGGCAGCGGTCCAGCAAGGTCCAGGACCTGCGTCCACGTCCGCGTGTCGCCTGATTTGCACCGCGGCCTGCAACCGGCTATGTGCGCCTGACCT
>JAEYNO010000207.1 GCA_023412515.1 Actinomycetes bacterium | reverse complement strand
ATCCCGACGAGCTCCTGCGCGTGCGGGTGCTCGGCGTCGGTGCGCCACACGAGCGCGAGGCGCGACCCCGGCGCGTCGGGCACGGGGCGCACGGTCGTGCCGCGGCGGTCGTGCAGGCGCGCGAGCGCGTGCGGCACGACGAGCAGCCCGGCACCGCTCGCGACGAGGTCGGCACCCGTCGCGGCGTCGGGCACCTCCACGACCTCGACGCCGGGCGGCGTCCACCCCAGGACGTCGTCCGCGGGGACGAGCAGCGTCTCGCCCGCGAGGTCCGCGACGTCGACCTCGTCGACGACGGTCAGCACGTGGTCGGCAGGCACGACGACGACGGTCGTCTCGGTCCACAGCGGCACGACCGCCCAGCCGTCGCGCGTCGCGGGCGTGGTCGCGGGCAGACCCGGCGGGGGCGTGAGGGCCGCACCGTCGGCGGGGGCGGGCGGCAGGCGCAGCACGGCCGCGTCGACGTCGCCCGCGAGCACCGCGGCGACCGCGCCGGCGGGCTCGGCGTGCACGACGTCGAGCGGGTCGTCGGGCAGGCGTTCGCGCCACACGCGGGTCCATCGGTCGGGGCTGGTGCCGGGCACCAGGAGCAGCCTCACCGGACGCGCCGCACGACGACGTCGGTGACCTCGTGGCCCAGGTCGAGGCCGCGCTGCTCGAACCGCGTGACGGGCCGGTGCGCGGGCCGCCCGACGACGCCGCCGTCCAGGTCGGGGTCGCCCGTGAGCACGTCGACCATCTGCGCGGCGTAGTCCGCCCAGTCGGTCGCGACGTGCAGCGTGCCGCCGACGCTCAGGCGGTCGCGCAGCAGCGCGACGTGATCGGGCTGCACGAGGCGCCGCTTGTGGTGGCGGGCCTTGGGCCACGGGTCGGGGAAGAACGCGTGCACCGCGTCGAGCGACCCGGGCGCGACGGCGGTGCGCAGCAGCCGCAGCGCGTCGCCGTGCGCGACCCGGACGTTGGTCAGGCCCGCGCGCTCGACGAGCAGCAGCAGCGCCGCGACGCCCGGCAGGTGCGCCTCGACCGCGAGCCAGTCACGGTCAGGGTCGGCGGCGGCCATCGCGGCGGTCGCGTCGCCCATGCCCGAGCCGATCTCGACGACCAGCGGCGCGGTGCGCCCGAACAGCGCGGCCGTGTCGAGCAGACCGTCGGGCGTGCGCGGCGGCGGCACGCGGTCGTCGTCGACCGAGAACCCCCAGCGGTCGAACAGCCGCTCGAGCGCGTCGGTGCGGTCCCGCCCCAGGGGTGCGCGGCGCGGGTGGAACGTGCGCAGCGGCTCGTGGGGTCGCGACGCGCGGTGGGTGAAGACGTCGGGCCGCACGGGCCCACCCTACGCAGCCGCTGCCTGCTCGCGGTCTCGCATCGCGCCGGTGCGTCGGGTCCGGGGGCGGCCCGCGGCACCCGCACGGGTCGGGCACGCGCGCTGCGTGCCGGTCAGGCGTCCCTCGCGGCACGCACGCGGTCGACGAGCGCGGTGACCGCGCGCGGTGACGCGGGCGCCACGCCGCCCTCCTGCTTCGCGGTCGGCACGAGCACCAGCTGCGCGCCCGCGTCGGTCGTCAGTCGCACGCCGGGTCGGGTCGCGCCGCCGGCCTGGCCCGTGGCCGTGGTGACCGACGCGACCTGGTCCCAGCCGAGCTCCACGAGGACGTCGGCGCCGCGCCAGAGCTCGACGCCCGTGCCCGACCAGGCCAGCGTGAGGCGGGACCCGCCGGACGGTCGCAGCCGTTCGACGTGCCAGCCCTGGCGCCGCAGCTCACCGGCCAGGCCGGCATCGGACCACACGGCCCACGTCGACCAGTCGGGGCGGGCGGCCGCCGCGGCGCGGCGGCGCGCGGCGTCGCGCCGTGCGCCGAGGACCACGAACCCGACCACGGCTCCGACCACGAGGACCGAGACGGCGATGGTCAGCGGCAGGTCGGAGCGCGGCTGGGTGAGCAGGCGTCGCCAGGCCGCGACCGACAGGGCGACGACCCCGACGGCTCCCAGCACCAGTCCCCAGCGGTCGTTCTTCATCGGTCGTCCTTCATCGGTCGGCTCCTGCGAGGTGGTGGTCGGGCCGGGGCGTGAGCGGCCACGCGTCCGGGTCGGGGAGGGGCACCTGCACGCGTCGGATCCGTCCGGACTCGACGACGACGCCACGCCCGGGTGGGAACTCGGCGCGCGCCATGCGGGGGAAGGGCGTGCGGAACAGCGGGTCGCCGTCGAGGTGGTCCGGCTGCAGGACCAGGCCGCGGCGGCCGTTGCGGACCTCGGCCACGAGCTGCCACGACGAGCCCCACGCGGACGTCTCGGCCTCGGCGACGACGAGGTGGTCGTTGCGCCGCGCGGCGCGGACCGCTTCGGTGAGCGGCTGCTCCGCGGGCGTGCCGAGCAGGTCGTTGAGCGACTCGACGACCAGGACGACGCCGAGCGGGCCGCTCGCGGGCTCGGTGAGGTCGGGCAGCAGCGACCGGGCGAGCGTCGCCGCCTCCTCGGGGGTCACCGCGACGTCCGTCCAGACGTCCGCCGCGCGCACGGGCGAGCGCCGGTTGCCGACGTAGTAGAGGCGGCCGTCGGGTGCGAACCGACGCAGCGACGTCGCGAGCGCGGTGAGCACCGTGGTGCGACCGCTGGCCGGCAGGCCGGCGAGCAGGAACGAGCCGTGCGGGTCGAAGCCGACGGGTGCGAGCGTGTCGTCGGCGACGCCGAGCACCGGGCGCCCGTCGACGGCGGTCGGCAGGGACGACTGCGCGACGACCGCGGGCAGCCGCCGCACGGCGGGCGCGTCGGCGACGCCGGCCGTCCGAAGCCGCTCCGCGAGCCGGGCGATGTGCTCGGCCTGCTCGGCGGGGTCCTGCGTGCCGCCCTCGACGGCGAGCTGGAGCTCGTGGCTCGCGCCGACGGGCACGGCACGTCCCGGTGGCGAGGTGGGCGACAGCACGTCGTCGGGCACGTCGAGCACGCCGTAGGAGCTGTCGTCGGCCTGCCGCAGGACGATCCGCTGGGGGACGCTGCCCGCGAGCGCGGTCGGCAGCGCACCAGGACGCTCGGCGGCCATGACGACGTGGACGCCGAGCGGGCGGCCCTCCGACACGACGCGCCGGAACGCGGTGAACGTCGCGGCGCGCCCGGGCTCGGACTCCCACGCGTCGCGGAACGCGCTGAGCCCGTCGACGAGCAGCAGGACGCGAGGCTCGTCGTGCCGTCCCGTGAGCGAGCGGTACTGCGTGATCGACCCCGCGCGGGCCTGCGCGTACCGGGCCGCACGCTCCTCGACGGTGTCGAGCAGCGTGCTGACCAGGCGCGTAACGCGCTCGGTGTCCGAGCCGTCGACGACCGAGCCGACGTGCGGCAGCGGGTCGAGCATCGCGAGGCCGCCCGCGCCGAGGTCGAGCCCGTAGACGCGCACGGGGTGACCGGCGGCGCACGCGCGCCCGGCCGCGACCGCGATGGTCCGCAGCGCGGTCGACGTGCCGGAGCCGCCCGTGCCGTAGAGGACGAGCGCGCCGTCGTCGGGCCGGTAGGGGTGGGTGACCTGACGCTGCTCCTCGGGCAGGTCGACCACGCCCAGCGGCAGCGTGGCGTCGTCGGTCACGGGCAGCTCGGCGAGGTCGTACACGGCGCGCAGGTCCGGGAGCCAGGGGCGGCGCGGCGGCTCGACGCCGGCGGCCTGCGCGGCGCGCGACACGGTCGCGACGACCCGGGCGATGTCCGTGGGCCCCTCGGGGCCGTCGGGCGCCTGCTCGGGCGCGGGCACGACCCACGGCTCGCCGGGCCCGAACCGCAGGGACTCGACCTCGACGGTGCCCGTCGCGGCGACGGCCGAGCGCCCGCCGGCGTAGGCGCTCTGGAAGAGCGCGATGCGACCGGGACCGGTGCGGACCGCACCGCGTCCGGGGACGGCCGGGTCGAAGTGCGCCGAGACGGGGGACCCCAGCACGTCGGTCGAGTCCTGCTCGTCCGCGGTGCGCAGCGCGATGCGGAGGTTGGTGTTGGCGCGCAGGTTGTCCTTGATGACGCCCGCGGGTCGCTGCGTCGCGAGGATGAGGTGCAGGCCGAGCGAGCGGCCGCGCTGCGCGACGTCGACGACGCCGTCGACGAACTCCGGCACCTCGGACACGAGCGCCGCGAACTCGTCGACGACGATCACGAGCGCGGGCGGGGTCTCCGGGTCGCCCGTGCGTTCGAGCGACAGCAGGTCCTTGGCCTTCTTGCGCTGCAGCAGGTGCTCGCGCCGTCGCAGCTCGGCCCGCAGCGACGTGAGGGCGCGCCGCACGAGGTGCGGCGTGAGGTCCGTGACGAGGCCGACGCAGTGGGGCAGCTCGACGCAGTCGGCGAAGGCCGCTCCGCCCTTGTAGTCGACGAAGAGGAACGTGACCCGGTCCGGGCTGTGCGCGGTCGCGGTCGCCAGCACCCACGCCTGCAGGAACTCGCTCTTGCCCGAGCCGGTGGTGCCGCCGACGAGCGCGTGCGGACCGTCGCGCCGCAGGTCCAGCACGAGCTCGCCCGCGACCCCCTGGCCCAGCACCGCGCGCAGCGTGGCGTCGCTGCGGCGCGGCACCGGCGGTGCGGTGCGGTCGACGAGCGACCCGGTCTCGCGCCACCGCGCGACGACGGCCTGCGGGTCGTCGGCGACCTCGGGGCCGGTCAGCGTGAGGAAGCCGACCGTGCGCGGCAGGTCCGACTCGTCCTCGACGGGGGCTCCCGCGTCGACCACGCCCGCGAGGTGCAGCGCGAGGGCGGCGGTCGTCTCGTCGTCGACGGGTTCGGCGAGCACGTCGTGCCAGGTGCGGTCGGTGACGGCACCGGCGCGCACGCCCGTGTCGGTGCACAGCAGGAAGGTGCGGCACGCCGCGGGCAGGCGCGGCAGCAGCGGTGCGCACCACAGCACGTGCACGCCCGCCGCGGGGCCGTCCTCGGCGATCCGGACGAGCCGGCCGCGCTCGACGGGTGCGTCGTCCTCGACGACGAGGAGCACGGCGGGCAGGGTGCGCCCGCCCTGGCGCTGCGCGGTGCGGGCCGCGACGAGCTCCTCCAGCCCGGCTGCCACGGCGGTGCCGCTCGCGGCGTTGTCCCCGAGGTGCAGGCCGAGGGGGCTGTGCGGGCTGGCGGTGTGCGGCAGCCAGGTGAGCCACTCCCACGTCCGGGCGCTGCGCGGTGACGCGACGGCCGCGACGACGAGCTCGGCGGGGGAGTGCAGGCTCACGAGCTGCGCGACGAGGCCGCGCGCGACGGCCTCGGCGTGCTGCGGCGCGCCGGCCACGCCGAGACCGCCGACGTCGCGCAGCCGCGCCACGAGCGGCACGCCGGCCACGTCGGTGAGCCCGGCGACGGTGCGTTCGAGGTCGTCCCACAGCGCGCCGTCGGCCTGGCCGCGCGACGGTGTGCGGATCGTCGTGCGGGACGCGGCAGTGCCGGTGCCGAGGCGGACGCTGAGGAAGTCCTCGTCGTCGGGGCGACGGCACCACAGGACCGGGCTGAGGCCGAGGGCCGCCCCGACCGCCTCGGCGGTGGCGGGGTGCTCGCGCAGCCGGGTGGCGACCTCGTCCTCGTGGTCGGCGCGCACCTGCGCGGCGAGCCGGTCGAGGTTGGTGCGGAACTGCGCGGTCTGGGTCCGCACGCGCGCGCGCTCGCCCGTGCGTCGGTCCAGCCAGGAGCCGAGCAGGAGCAGGGGGCTCAGCCCGACGAACGCGAGCGTGATCGGGTTGTGCGTGAACAGGAACAGCGCGACGCCGAGGACGGCCGGCGCGAGCATCGCGAGCCACGGGAAGCGCTGCGGCCTGGGCGGCTCGGGCGGCGACGGCGCCTCGACGGTCCGGTCCGCGTAGCGGGGCACGACGAGCGGTGGCCGGTTGAAGGGCACGACGGCTCCGCCGGGGGCGGTGGCCGCGGTCCGCAGGCGCTCGAGCCGCAGGGTCGTGTCGCCGAGGCGGACGACGTCCTGCGGGCCGACCGTGGTCCGGGTGACGAGACCGCCGTCGACGAGGACGCCGTTGGCCGACCCGTTGTCGACGATCTCGACGTCGTCGGTGACGACGACGCGCGCGTGGCGCTGCGACACGGTGCGGTCGGTGAGCCGGACGGTGGCGTCGCGGCCGCGTCCGACCGTGGAGACGCCCGGTGCGAGCAGGGCCTCCGTGCCGGCGTCGGGCCCGTCGAGGACGACGAGGCGCGCGGCTGCGTCGGCGGGGGTGGTGTCGGGGCGGACGAACCGGCGGGCGCGGCGCGCCACGGCCACGGTCGACCCGGGACGCAGACCGGCGTCGGCCACGACGGTCGAGCGCGGCAGCGGGCGCAGGTCCGGGCTGCCGACGTCGGCGACGTGCAGCTCGACCTCGCCGGGCGGGCCGCCGAGGCGCGGGTCGGCGCGCACGAGGGTGTCCGCGACGTCGCCCACGGTGGTGACCGTGTCGGCGCCGAGGATCACTGGGGTGGTGACGCCGTCGGGCCGCCGCAGCAGCAGCCGGGTCCGCACGTCAGCCTTCCGCGTCGACCGGGACGGCGTGCACGCTGCGGGCGACGCTGTCGAAGAGCGTGACGAGCGCGTCGCGCGCACCGAGGAGCGGGCTGGCGAACGTGAGCTGCACGAGGTCCTGCGTGCCGGTGGGCTCGACCCAGTAGTCGACGACGAACGTCTCGACCGTCGTCCCCTGCTCCGTGAGGTCGGAGACGTCGTGCGCCAGGGGTGTCGCCCGGACCCGCCGCAGGACCACGCCGTGGGGCGTCTCGCCCAGGTCGACGCTCTGCCCGGGTGCCGCGTCGGCGCGGGAGACCTCGGCGATCACGGCGCGGCCGTGGTCGTCGAGACGTGCGCCCGGTAGGTGGTGCACCGTGACGGACGCGGGCACGGGGACCCCGTCGACCTGCATGAGCGAGATCGCGAGCAGGAGGCCGTGCGCCTGCGCGGCGCGCGCCGTCTGCGCGAGCAGGTCACGCGTGAGGTGGTCGCGCAGCGGCGCGAGCTCGTCCGAGTCGCCGAGCTGCTGCCCGACGAGCGCCGTGACGTCGGCGACGCGCTGCTCGTCGTCGGTGAGCTCGACGACGAACCAGTCCTCGGGGAGCACCATCGCGATGCCCGCGTGCGGGATCACGGTGGTGGCGGGGGCGGCGTTCTCGGTCACGGGTCCAGGGGCTCCAGGGGTGTGGCGGTGTCCTCGGTGTCGCCGCACGTGACGGTGTAGTGGCCGTCGGTGGTGGCGAACCAGCAGGTGGTCGGGGTGCCGTCGGCGAGGGTGACGGGTTGCTCGCTGGGCCAGTCCCGCGGAACGACAGGAACGAACGGTGGATTTTGGGTCAGCGTGATGCCGTAGGCGTCCTCGATCTCCGCGATGGTCGCGACGACCGTGGCGTACTCCAGGTCGCCCCACGACCTGATCTGTTGGTCGCTTGCTCGGCGTTGGGCGGTGTCGACGATGACCATCCCCCCGATGAGGGTGACGAAGAGCGCGCAGAGCAGCAGGCTGGTGCGCAGCGAGCGCAGGGTCTGCGGATGCCCGAACTCGACGCGGATGACGCGGACGACGAAGACGGTCGCGACGATGAGGCCGAGCGCTCCGAGGGTGATGGCGAACGGTGAGGAGAACGTCATCGGCTCGGGCTCCGGCGGCAGGTCCGGGACAGGGACGCGCGCGCTCGCGGTCATGTGGTGCCCCAGCCCGGTCGTGAGTGCGGCGAGCGGCTGGACGGTCACGGTGCCACCGGTTGCAGGGGTGTGGCGGTGTCCTCGGTGTCGCCGCAGGTGACGGTGTAGTGGCCGTCGGTGGTGGCGAACCAGCAGGTGGTCGGGGTGCCGTCGGCGAGGGTGACGGACTCGTCGGCTGACCACTCCTCGGTGATCGGGACGAACGGCGAGGTACTGTCGAACGTGAAGCCGTAAGCGTCCTGAAGCTCCGACATCGCCTCACCTCGGGCTGTTCCGGCGATGCGGAGCCACTGGTCGATCTGTTGGTCGCGCAGGTGCCGTTGCACGGTGTCGGTGATGCCGGCGGCGAAGATGAGGCTGACCATGGGGATGGCGAGGACGACGGCCGTGCGGAAGGGGTCTCGGGAGCGAGAGCGCCCGATGATGACGGCGCACACGTGCCAGGTGAAGACGATCACCATGAGCACCCCGAGCCCGGCCAGGACGAGGACCGGGAGCAGAGCGAGCTCGATTCGCTCAGGCTCGGGAGGCAGGTCCGGCACCGGGACGAGCGCGTGCAGGACACCGGTCAGCGTGCTTTCGTGCAGGGCATTCACGGTGCCACGGGCTCCAGGGGCGTGGCGGTGTCCTCGGTGTCGCCGCAGAGAACGGTGTAGTGGCCGTCGGTGGTGGCGAACCAGCAGGTGGTCGAGGTGCCGTCGGCGAGGGTGACGGGTTGGTCGGTGGCCCAGTCCTGCTCGACGACGGGCACGTAGGCCGTCGTCCGGTCGAACGTGAACCCGTACGCGTCCTCGAGGGAATCAGCCGCCTCCCGTGCAGTCACGCGGCGAAGGTCTCTCCAGGTGTCGATCTGCTGGTCGCGGCGGTGGCGTTGAAGGGTGTCGGTGATACCTGCGCTGAGGACGAGGACGACCATGGGAATGGCGAGGATGACGGCGGTGCGGAAGGGATTCCGCGAGCGGGAGCGTCCGATGATGACGGCGCACACGTGCCAGGTGAAGATGATCACCATGAGCACCCCGAGCCCGGCCAGGACGAGGACCGGGAGCAGAGCGAACTCGATTCGCTCAGGCTCGGGAGGCAGGTCCGGCACCGGGACGAGCGCGTGCAGGACACCGGTCAGCGTGCTTTCGTGCAGGGCGTTCACGGTGCCACGGGCTCCAGGGGTGTGGCGGTGTCCTCGGTGTCGCCGCAGAGAACGGTGTAGTGGCCGTCGGTGGTGGCGAACCAGCAGGTGGTCGAGGTGCCGTCGGCGAGGGTGACGGGTTGGTCGGTGGCCCAGTCCCGCTTGACGACGGGCACGTAGGCCGTCGTCCGGTCGAACGTGAACCCGTACGCGGTTTCGAGCTCAGCGACTGTCTCGCGCATCGCGGCGTACTCCAGGTCGCCCCATCGGTCGATCTGCTGGTCGCGCAGGTGGCGTTGCACGGTGTCGGTGATTCCGGCAGCGATGACGAGGGCGATGGCGGGCGTGCCGAGGAGGATGGCGGTCCGGAAGGCGTTCTGGGAGCGGGAACGCCCGATGATGACGGCGCACACGTGCCAGGTGAAGACGATGATGAGGGCCGAGGCCAGCCCGCCCATCACCAGAACCGGAAGCTGCGCGAACTCGATCTGCTCCGGGCGAGGAGGCAGATCGGGGACGGGGACGCGTCCCCGCAGGACGCTGATCATGCGTCCTCCAACGTGACGACGAGGGAGTCGGTGATGAGGTTCGTCTGGTCCGCCAGGGGCTCGAACGCCCACGCCTGATCAGTCTCGAACTGGCACATGAGGGTCTCGTCGGTGCCTGGTGGCAGGACGAACCAGGTGTACTCGCGCACGATGCGTCGGGAGAAGCGCGCGGTCAGGTCGGTGACCAGCAGCACCGCGGGCCCGGCCGCTAGCTGACCCGGCGCTGCCGAGGACTCCAGCACGCGTAGCCCCTTGCGACGCGGAGGGTCCTGCGCGAGCGCGAGCAGCGCCTCGGGGCTCAGGCGACCATCGGGGTCGGGCGAGATCAGGCGGATCACCAGGGATCCCGCGACCACACCCGCGGCCGGGTGCGGGAGCCACGCACCCATGGTGACGGGTGCACCCGCGGGATCGGACCACGCGGTGTCCAGGGCGCGCAGGCCCGCCGCGACGGCACGAATGACGACAGAGTCGTCGGTGACCTGAGTCGCCAGGGCCTCCGCGTCGGTCTGCGCGGCGCCCGGAACCCACCCGACCCACTGCGGCGGTGGAGTCCAGGTGACGTCGCTGATCGGGCGCGGCGTCGGGGATCCGGTCACAGCGAGAGCCTCTCTCGTGCGGTGGGACCTGGTGGGCGCATCGCGTCGTCGATCTTGCCGGTCACCCACTCCCCGGCCAGGCTCGCGTCGGCGCCGACCAGCATGAGCGCCCGAGCCTGGAGCTGGTAGCCGCGGGCGGTCAGCGGCACGATCTGCTCGAGTGCCTCCGGGCGTCGGGTGGCTGCCTGGAGCAGGGCGTACCAGCTCGTGTCGGTGACGAGTTCGCCGTGCCCGGCGACGGCGAGCAGACGCTGGGACGACGATGCGGCCCCGCGGATCTGGGCGAGCGACGTCGTGAACGCGCGCGCGTAGGTGTCGGTCACCGCGCGCCACCCATTCGCAAAGGCGCCCTTGAGGGACAGTGCCGAGCTCGGCCGTGTGGCGATCGCCGCCTTGATCGCACTCACGTGCGAAAGGGCCGCCTTGACTGCATCGTTGCCCGATCTGTAGGTCTTAAGTCTGGCTGTCATCGCCGTCGGCTTGAGCGACGTCCTCAGGACGTTCGCTCCTCGGGCGAGGGCGTGACCTGCGCCGAAGGTCGCGATCCCGGCGACGCCGAATGCGACGGCCACCCAGTCCTGCTCACCGTCGAGCGCGAGGCCGATGTCGGCCACGAGTGCCAGCGCACCCGCGATCGCCGCAGTGAGGGCGAGTGCCTGCCCGAGGATCGGCACCCAGCCCAGCAGCAGAGCCGCGATGCCGCAGGCTCCGGCGACGTTGCCCGCGACCTCCGACACGCTCCGGGCGAGATCCAGCCCCCAGTCCTGCCACCAGCCGTCGTCGAGACGGTCGGCCGCCTGCGCCGACCCGATGGCGTCGATCGCCCGTTGCGCGGCGGCGTCGCGGTCGCGCACCACCTGCTCGAGCTCGTCCCGCAGGTGCTGGAGCTCGACCTCCGCGTCGCTCACGGTCGTGCGGGCGGTCGACAGGCGCCCCTGGACACGCCGCCTGTCCGCGTCTGTCGCGCTCGGGTCCAGGCTCGCCAACGCGCGCGCGGCGAGGGTGCGCTCGGTGGTCGCGTCGTCGATCCGGTGCTGCACCGCCACGGCCCGCGCCAGCAGGTCGTCGGCGGCGTGCTGCGCGGCACGCAGCGAGCGGGCGTACTCGCCGAGCGCCTGGGCGATCCCCTCGTACCGGCCCTTGGCCTTCAAGACCTCCTTCGCGATGTCGTCAGCTCGCTCCCTGACCGCGCCGACGGCGCGTGACTCCATGTCTGCGGATGTCGTGATGTCAGTGATCCGCGCCACCGCGCGGTCGATGTGCTCCGCTACCTCGCCATACCGCTCGGCGGCACGCTGCACCCCGTCGGGGTCACCCGGTACGGGGTCGGAGCTCGCGAGCGGGAACCACGAGACGCAGGTGGTCCTCACGCCTCACCCCGCAGGGCGGCGGCGAGCTCGGTGTCGAGGTCCTCGAAGCCGTCGGCGATGCCCGTGCAGGCGTCCGACAGCGCGGCGATGTTCTCGACGATCTTGGCGCGGCGGCCGTCCCAGCCGTGCGCGAAGTCCTCGACCGCGGCGGCGAGTCCGGTGTGGCCGACGTGCTCGGCGGCGCGCGAGCTGCGGGCGTTCGCCTGGTCGAACTCCTGCGCGACGGCACGCAGGCTGGTGCCCGCGTCCCGCAGGACGGTGGTGTCGATGCTGAGCTTGCCGCTCACGGGGCCCCCTTCGGCGGCGTGGTCGGGACGCGCGGACGCGCTGGCCTCCGCCGGCGGGAGGGGTGCCGGCGGAGGCCGCGGTGGTCAGCGCAGACCGGCGGCGAGCTGGGCGTCCGCGTCCTCGAGGGTCGTCGCGGCGGACGTCAGGTACTGGCCCAGGCTGGTGAGCGCCGACACCGTGTCGGTCGCGCCCTGCGTGAACTGCCGGTACGACTCCCCGAACGCGACGGACGCCTGGTCCGTGACGAATCCCGAGGAGATGAGCGACTCGATGAACGCCTTGAGCTCGTTGAGCTTGGTGGTGATCTCGTCCTGGCCGGAGGTCAGCCGCGTCGCCGCGTCACGCATCTCCTGGTAGGTGACATTGAGGTTCGCCATGGTCCCGTCCTTCGTCCGGCCGGCGGTCTCCCGCGCGACGACTCGTTTCGACGGCGGTGACGGTAGCCAGGGCGGGAAGGGCTCCGTGGGCGTTTTCCACAGGTTCACCCGAGTGCCGGGCCCGTGCGGTGCAGCACGCGACGGCACGGCCGTCGGACTTGCACGGACCACGCGGACGCACCTGGTCAGGCGGCACGCTGACCGCGCCTGCGGGTGGGACGGACGTCAGGCGCTCGCGTCGTCCGCCTGCTCGACCAGCGCGAGGACCTCGCCGGCCGGCCCGCGGACCAGCAGTACGCGCCCGTAGGGCGTGTCCTCGGGGCCGCTGACGACCTCGCCGCCGAGCGACGCGACCAGGGGCGCGATCGCGTCGGCGTCCTCGACCGCGACGTACCAGGTCCACGCGGCGGGCACGTCGCCCGCGCCGGGCCCGTAGCCGCCGACGCCCGCGGCGGGCGATCCGCCGATCCCGAGCGACGTGTACGTGAAGTCGGGGGCGCTCATGTCCTGCTGCTCGTACCCGAACAGCGCCGTGTAGAAGCGGCGCGCGGCGGCCGGGTCGTGCGACATCTGCTCGGCCCACACGAACGCGCCGGGCACGTCGGTGACCTCCCAGCCGGTCTGCCGGCCGGACTCCCACAGCCCGATGGTGGCACCGGTCGGGTCGATGAGCACCGCGCGGCGGCCCAGGTCGAGCTCGGTGGTGGGGCCCATGACGACGGTCGCGCCGGCCTCGACGGCCCGCGCGGTGGTCGCGCTGACGTCGTCTGTCGCGAGGTACACGCACCACCCGGCGGGGCTCGGCACGTCGGCGACCGCGAGGCCCGCGACCGCGCAGCCGTCGAGCGTCGCCGTGACGTACCCGCCGGTCTCGGGCCCGCCCACCACGAACTGCCAGCCCAGGAGACCGCCGTAGAACCGCTGCGTGGGCGCGAGCTCCGTGACGACCATGTCCGCCCAGCCGGGGACGCCGGCGGGCCACGGGCTGGGGCTCAGGGTCACGGCACGGCTCCTGCGGGTCGACGGCCGGCGCGGGACCGCGGCGGCGGAGCACAGCCAACCACCCGCGCCCGCGTCGCGCACCACGGGTCCGCGTGCTACGCCAGGACCATGACCGACGTCACGCGCCCGTCGCCGCCCGAGAGCGCCGCCGACGGCGCCGCGAGCGCGGACGGGGCCGGTGACGCGCTCGACGCCCTCACGCCGCCCGTCGACGACGAGCCGGGCGGCGAGTCCACGCTCACGGTCGTCCTCGCGCTCGCGGCCAACGCGCTCGTCGCCGTCGCCAAGACGGTCGCGGCCGTGCTGACGGGTGCGGCGTCGATGCTCGCCGAGGCCGCGCACTCGTGGGCGGACACCGGCAACGAGGTGTTCCTGCTGGTCGCGCAGCGCCGTGCCGCCCGCGCCCCGGACGCCGCGCACCCCTTCGGGTACGGCCGCGAGGTCTACGTGTGGTCGATGTTCGCGGCGATCGGGCTGTTCGCGGTCGGGGCGGGGGTGTCGGTCACGCACGGCGTGCAGGAGCTGATCCACCCCGAGCCGGCGACGGACTTCCCGGTCGCGTACCTGGTGCTCGCGATCGCGTTCGTGCTCGAGTCGGTGTCGTTCGTGCAGGCGTGGCGGCAGTCCCGCGCCGAGGCGCGCCGCCGCGAGCGGGGCCTGCTGGAGCAGGTGCTCGCGACGTCCGACCCGACCGTGCGGGCCGTGTTCTTCGAGGACGCGGCCGCGCTGGTCGGCATCGTCATCGCCGCCGCGGGCATCGCGGCGCACGAGGTCACGGGCTCGAGCGTGCCCGACGCGGTCGGGTCGATCCTCGTCGGGCTGCTGCTCGGGTACGTCGCGTTCGTGCTCATCGGCCGCAACCTGCGCTTCCTGGTCGGCGAGACCGTGGACCCCGTGCTGCAGGCCGCGGCGCTGCGGCGCCTGCTCGCGCTGCCGCAGGTCGCGCGCGTGACGCAGCTGCACATCGAGGTCGTCGGCGCGCGGCGCGTGCTGCTCACCGGGGCCGTCGACCTCGTGGGCGACCCGGGGGAGGAGGAGGCGTCGCACCTGCTCGCGCAGGTCGAGCGGGACGTGCGCGCGATCCCCGGCGTCGTCGGCGTCGTGCTGTCGCTGGCCGAGCCGCACGAGCCGTCGCTCGTGCCGCCGCCCGCCTGAACCGACGGGGTCGCCGCCCCGACGGCCCGACGATCTCAGCCGACGCGCTCCTGCAGGAACGTCACGACCTCGCGCAGGTACCGCTCGCGCACGTCGGGAGCCGACAGGGCGAGGTCGTGCGCACCGCCCGGCACCTCGACGAACGTCACGTCGGTCCCCAGCAGGTGCGCGCGCGCCGCGATCTGCGCGGGGTCGAGCACGGAGTCGGTCGACAGCAGCGCGTCGTGCTCGACGTCGTCGGGCCCCGCGGCGTCGGACGCGAGCACCAGCACGGGTACGTCGATCGCGAGCCCGCGGGCCACGCGCGCGTGCCCGCGGCGCACGGTGCGCACGAACCCCGCGCGCACCGGGAAGCCCTCGTGCGGCTTCCACGTCAGGTCGTACTCCCACTCGCCGCCCGTCGCGGCGTGCAGCGCACGGCCGTAGTGCGGTGCGAGGCTGCGCAGCCGGACCTGCGGCGCGACGCGCCCCACGCGGTCGATCGCGCGCGTCACGACCGTGCGCTCGGCCCACGAGCCGCGCAGGTCGAGCCACGGCGAGTTGAGCACGAGCGCGTCGACGAGCCCCAGCCCGCGTCGCGCGTCGGCCCACAGCGCGGCCGTGAGGCCCCCGGTCGAGTGGCCGAGCAGCACGACCTTGTCGTGGTCGAGGCGCACGGCGCGCACGGCCGCGTCGATCTCCTGCGCGTAGACGCCCAGGTCGGTCGTCTCGTTGGGCGGTCGCCCCGGCCGGATCGACCGGCCGTGGTCGCGCAGGTCGAGCGCGTACGTGTCCCAGCCCGCCGCGGCGAGCGCGTCGCCCACGTGCGTCTGGAAGAAGTAGTCGACGAACCCGTGCAGGTACAGCACGGCGCGTCGCGACGGCTCGGCGTCGGGCACGCGGCGCACGAGCGTCGCGACCGGGGCGACGCCGGTGCGGCGCGCGACGTCGTCGGGCCGCAGGTGCAGCGTGCGCGAACGCCAGCGGTCGCCGAGCACGTCGGACGTCTCGCGGTCCCACAGGTCGCGCCTCGGGCGCGCGTCGTCGTCGGCCACGTCCCCGATCCTGCCACGCGGCGTCGCGGACGGCCGGGGTGAGGTCCCGGGTGACGACGGCCCTGGACGTGTGTCCAAGAAGATCGGGTGAACCCCGGGTGAAGTGGACTTACGTCCCCTCCTGCGGGCACGCGCGCTGCCGATGGACCCACCGGCCGGGAGGCGCCCGACCACGGAGAGGCGGTCGCATGCACGCGGTGCCGGTGGTGCCCAGCGGGGTCGAGCGCACGTTCGGACGGGACGAGATCATCGTCTCCAAGACCGACCCCCGGGGCCGGATCACGTACGCCAACGACGTGTTCCTGCGCGTCAGCGGGTACACCGAGGCCGACCTGCTGGGCCGGCCCCACAACGTCATCCGGCACCCCGACATGCCGCGCGCCGTGTTCCAGGTGCTGTGGGACGCGATCGGCGCGGGCGACGAGGTGTTCGCCTACGTGCTCAACCTCGCGGCGGACGGGTCGTCGTACTGGGTGCTCGCGCACGTGACGCCCACGTTCGGGCCCGACGGGTCGATCGTCGGGCACCACTCCAACCGGCGCTGGCCGCAGCCCGCGGCGGTCGCCGCGGTGCGGCCGCTGTACCGCCGGCTGCTCGAGGTCGAGCGCGCGCAGCCCACCGCGAAGGCCGCCGTCGCGGCGTCGACGGCGGCGCTGCGCGAGCACCTCGCGGCCGCCGGCACGACGTACGACGAGCTGGTGTGGTCGATCATCTCCGACTCCGAGCGGGAGGCCTGACGTGGCACGACGCGCACCCGTCGCCGACGCGGCGCCGAGCGGCGTCCCGTTCGCGACGCTCGACCTCATCACGCAGGTGCTGCACGCCGCGGCCGACGGCGACCTCGAGCGCCGCGTGCCGGAGGTCGGCCCCGAGCTCGAGGACCTGCGCACGGCGCTCAACCGCGTGCTCGACGTCGTCGACGCCTACGTGCGCGAGTCCGGCGCGACGCTCGAGGCCGCGTCGCACGGCCGCTACCACCGGCAGCTGCTCACGCGCGGCCTGCCGGGCACGTTCCGCGGCGGCGCGCGGCGCATCGACGGCTCGCGCGAGCAGCTCGCCGGCGCCGCCGCGGCGCTCGCCGGGCAGCAGGAGGTGCGCGACCAGGTCGTCGACCAGGCGGTCGAGGTGTCGTCGCACGTCGCCGCCGCGTCGGTCGAGCT
>JAEYNO010000168.1 GCA_023412515.1 Actinomycetes bacterium | reverse complement strand
GCAGCAGCCGGTTCACCAGCTTGCCGCCCAGCCCGACCTGCCCGTCGACGAGCGTGCACGCCTCGCCGAGGCATGTACCGCGCTCGTCGTCGCCGCGCTGCTCGTCGTGCGCGTCGACCCCGACGCGGCCGCCCGCTCGATCGACGCCGCACTGGGCCTCGCCGCCTGAACCACGCCTCTCACCCGGCTGACCAGGCGGGTCGCCGCGCTGCACGCGCCCGGCGGCCGTAGCCTCGGGCGCACGTGCCACCCGGCACCGCGACGACGGGAGACGCGCATGGGCCTGTTCGGACGACGCCGCGAGGCCGCCGCCCCCCGACCCTCCGTGCCACCACCGGCTCCCCCGGCGCCGCCCGCGCGCAGCGCCGGCACGCTGTGGGCCGACGGGTTCGGCCACGTCGGCACCCGCGCGCTCCAGGTCCTCGCGGTCGTCGCCGTCGTCGCGGTCGCGGTCCTCGCGATCACGCGCCTGACGCTCATCGTCATCCCCGTGCTCGTCGCGCTCGTGCTCGCCGCCGCGATCAGCCCGCTCGTGTCGTGGCTGCGCCGCCGCGGCGCACCGTCGATGCTCGCGACGTGGGTGTCGCTCCTGGCGCTCGTCGGCGTGCTCACGCTCGTCGTGTGGGCCGTCGTCCGCGCGGTCGTCGCGCAGTGGGACGAGCTCGCCGACTCCGCGGTCGACGGCGTCGCCGAGCTCCAGGCGCTCGTGTCCGGGCTGCCGTTCGAGATCACCGACGCGCAGGTGCGCGAGGCGCAGGACGCGCTGCAGGGCCTGCTCGCGTCCGACGCCGTCGGCGCGGGCGCCCTGGCCGGGCTCTCGGCGACCGCGAACTTCGTCACCGGGTTCTTCCTCATGGTCGTCGTGCTGTTCTTCTTCCTCAAGGACGGGCCGCGCATCTGGGAGTTCCTGCTGCGGCCGTTCGAGGGCGAGCGCTACGAGCGCGGGCGGCGGGTCGGCACCCGGACCGTGCAGACGCTCGGCGGGTACGTGCGCGGCACCGCGATCGTCGCGGCCGTCGACGCCGTGGGCATCGGCATCGGCCTCGCGGTCGTCGGCGTGCCGCTCGTGCTCCCGCTGTCCGTGCTCGTGTTCCTGCTCGCGTTCATCCCGCTGGTCGGCGCGACCCTCGCCGGCGCCCTCGCCGCGCTGGTCGCGCTCGTCGCCCTCGGGCCCGTGCAGGCGCTCGTCGTCGTCGCCGTCGTCGTGGCCGTCAACCAGCTCGAGGGCAACCTGCTGCAACCGGTCGTCATGGCCCGCTCGCTGCAGCTGCACCCCCTGGTCATCCTCGTCGCGCTGACCGCGGGCACCGTGCTCGCGGGCATCACGGGCGCCGTGCTCGCCGTCCCGATCGCGGCGTCGGTCTGGGGTGCGGTGCAGGTCTGGGACGGGCCGGGCACGCCCGCGCGGTTCGCGCGCAGGAAGCGACCCGAGACGGTCTGACGGCGTCCGCGGCCCTCGACCGGCGGCCTCCGCAGCCCCGGGTTAGCGTCGGCAGCACCCACCAGGAGGTGCCCATGAGCAGCCCGATCCCCGACCCCGGCGCGGTGCCGGACGCGCCGAACTTCGACGACCTCCCGACGAACGACGAGCCCGACCCGCGCGAGCCGGTCCCGCCGCCCCCGTCGGACGACGACCCGGAGCCGACCGAGCACGGCTGACGCGCCGCGCGACCGGCCGGACCGGCCCGGCCGTCAGCGGGTCGCGTCGCCCGTCGGTGCCTCCGCGTCCTCCGGCGGGTCCGGGATCAGCGCGAGCGCGGCCGCGACACCGCCCATCACGAGTCCCGTGCGGGCGTGCGCCCAGCGCGCGCCCGCGAGGCGTCGCGCCTCGGCGCGGCGGAACAGCCACCGCTCGGTCGCGACGGTCGCCCACACGCTGCCGGCCATGACGACGGCGCCGACGCCCGCGATCACGGCCTGCTGGCGGGCGGGCAGCGAGCGGAACGACGGCGCGGGCGCGTCGTCGCCTGGGGCCTCGGCCTCGTCGGCGGCGTCCTGCCAGGTGAGCGAGGTGAGCGGCGTCGGGTCGGCGGCGCGCCGGCGCTGCCACGTGGTGCGCGCGTCGGGCAGCGTGGCCGCGGTGGCGACCAGCAGCAGCGCCGCCTTGGCCCAGCCGCGCGCGGTCCGCGAGCGGATGACGTCGGGCGTCGCGTAGTAGGCGGTGGTCGCGGCACCGGCGACGGTCGCGGCGAGCAGGCGGGCGGGCGTCGGGCTCATGCGGGGGCTCCCTGGGTCCTCGGCGGGTCCACCGGCGACGTGCGGTCGGCGGTCTCGCCCTCCCAACGGGCGGACCCGGCGCCCGGGTTCCCCGGCTCGCCGGCGCCACCCTGCGATGCTGGGGCGATGACCCGGTGCCCCTGCTGCAGCGGCCTGCCGTTCGACGAGTGCTGCGGCCCCCTGCACGCCGGCGACCGCACGGCCGGCACCGCCCAGCAGCTCATGCGGTCGCGGTTCAGCGCGTTCGCCGTCGGTGACGCGGCGTACCTGCGGCGCACGTGGCACGCGTCGACGCGCCCGGCGCACCTCGACCTCGACGACGACGTGCGCTGGTACCGGCTCGACGTGCTCGCGACGGACGGCGGCGGGGTCTTCGCCACCGAGGGGACCGTGGAGTTCGAGGCGTTCTGGCGGTCGCCCGCCGAGCGGGGGTCGATGCGCGAGGTCAGCCGCTTCCGCCGCGGCCCGGACGGCTGGCAGTACGTCGACGGGGACGTGCGCGCACCCGCCTGACGACCGCCGTCAGTCCGGCCGGACCTCGGTCACGACGCCGTCCTCGACGTGCCAGCGGCGGGTCAGCCGCACGGTGTCGAGCATGCGGCGGTCGTGCGTGACCAGCAGGACCGTGCCGTCGAACGACTCCAGGGCCTGCTCGAGCTGCTCGATCGCGGGCAGGTCCAGGTGGTTGGTCGGCTCGTCGAGCACGAGCAGGTTGACGCCGCGGGCCTGCAGCAGCGCGAGCGCGGCGCGCGTGCGCTCGCCCGGCGACAGCGACGACGCGGGCCGGCCGACCTGGTGCCCGGTGAGCCCGAACTTCGCGAGCAGCGTGCGCACGTCGGCGGTCGGCCACTCGGGGACCTCGCGCGCGAACGCGTCACCGACGGGCTCGTCGCCCTCGAACACGGCACGCGCCTGGTCGACCTCGCCGACCAGCACGCCCGACCCGAGCGACGCCGCGCCCTCGTCGGGAGCCAGCCGACCCAGCAGCAGGCCGAGCAGCGTCGACTTGCCCGACCCGTTGGGCCCGGTGACGGCGACGCGGTCCTGCCGGTCGAGCTGCAGGTCGACCGGCCCGAGCGTGAAGTCCCCGCGGCGCACCACGGCGCCGCGCGCGGTCGCGACGACCTCGCCCGAGCGCGGGGCCGTCGCGATCGTCATGCGCAGCTGCCACTCCTTGCGCGGCTCGTCGACGACCTCGAGCCGCTCGATCAGGCGGTCGGTCTGGCGGGCCTTCGCGGCCTGCTTCTCCGACGTCTCGCCGCGGTGGTGCTTGACGTGCTTGTCGCCGTCGGTGGCCTTGCGGCGCGCGTTGCGCACGCCCTTCTCCATCCACGCGCGCTGCGTGCGGGCCCGCGCGGCGAGCTGGTCGCGCCGCGCGGCGTAGTCCTCGTACGCCTCGCGCGCGTGACGACGGGCCGTCGAGCGCTCCTCGAGGTACGCGTCGTACGAGCCGCCGTAGGTGGCGACGCGCTGCAGGGACCGGTCGATCTCGACGACCGTCGTGACCGTGCGGGCCAGGAACTCGCGGTCGTGGCTGACCACCACGACCGGCGCCTGCGCGCGCTCGACGAACTCCTCGAGCCGGTCGAGGCCGTCGGCGTCGAGGTCGTTGGTCGGCTCGTCGAGCAGGTACAGGTCGAACCGCGAGAGCAGCAGCGCCGCGAGGCCGACGCGGGCGGCCTGCCCGCCCGACAGCGCGGTCATCGGCAGGTCGAGGTCGACCGCGAGGCCCAGGTCGTCGGCGACGACGCCGAGCCGCGCGTCGAGGTCGCCGCCGCCGAGCGACGTCCAGCGCTCGAGCGCCTCGGTGAACGCGTCGGCCGCACCGGGCGCGTCGGCCGCGAGCGCGTCGGCGGCCGCGTCCATCGCGGACTGCGCGTCGGCGACACCCGTGCGCCGCTCGAGGAACGTCCGCACGGACTCGTCGTCGCGCCGCTCGACCTCCTGCACGAGGTACCCGACCTGCGCGGTCGCGGGCGAGAGCTGCACCGACCCCTGCTCGGGCGCGCGCTGCCCGGCCAGGATGCGCAGCAGCGTCGTCTTCCCCGCGCCGTTGGGCCCGACGAGCCCCACGACGTCCCCCGGCGCGACCACCAGGTCCAGGCCCGAGAACAGCTCGCGGTCGCCGAACGCCGCGGCGACGCCACGGACCTGCAGGGTCGCACTCATGCCCCCATCCTGCCGGGCGGGCGCGTCAGCGCTCGAACGCTTTGCCGCGGCCCGGGCCGGGCCGACGCGCCGTGGCGGCGTCGCCGCGCTACGTTGCGCAAGGGGCCCTCTCCCCGTGCCCGGAGCACCCGCCCGATGCGAGGAGAGCACCGTGACGACCATCCGCACCGTCCTGGCAGCCGTCGCCCTCGCGGGCGGGTTCTTCGCGGCGTACCGGATGGCACCCCGCGGTCCGGGCGTCCCCGCGCCCGGGTGGTTCCCCGACCCGTCGTCGGGCGTCGCACGCCAGAGGTGGTGGGACGGTCGCGCCTGGACCGGGTCGCTGCGCGACGGCGGCGACGCGGCTCCCCGCGGACGCCGGTTCCGCGGCCGGTTCTGGGGCACGTGGGCGCTGTGGCTGCTCGGTGCGGTCGCGGTGCTGGTGGGCGGCACGGCCCTGTACCGCTCGACGGGTGAGGTGCACGTGATCGGCGCGACGAGCCTGCTGGGGATGGCGGGCGTCTGCTGCGCCTTCTACGGGTTCGTCGACCGTCAGCTCGGGCTGTCCACGACCGTGCGGGGCCGGCACGTCGTCGCGGTGACCGTCGCGACCTCGGGCGCCACGCTCGTGCTGGCCCAGCCCGTCAACAGCTGGGTGATCGACACCGCCGGCATCCGCACCGCGACCGCGACCGTCGGTCTGGTCGAGGAGGGCACGAAGCTGCTCGTGCCCCTGCTCCTGCTCCTGCTCGGCAGCTACCGCGACCCGCGCGCGGGGATCGGCATCGGGCTGGCCTCCGGGTTCGGGTTCGCGATCACCGAGGCCACCCTGTACGCCTACCAGCTGCCCGAGGCCGCCGGGCCGTCGCTGTGCCGCGGCCAGGGGATCGCCACGGACCCGTCGAGCGTCGCGTCGGCGCAGGTCGTGAGGATCGTCGTGGCCGAGCCGATGCACTGGCTCTGGACCGGCATCGCCGTGGCGGTGGCCTGGCGGCTGTGGCACCTGCACGGGCGCCGCGGGACGGCGGGAGCGGTGACCGCATTCCTCGCCGTCGCCGTCGCCCACTCCCTGAACGACAGCGCGTCGTCCGACCTGTGCGACCTGCCCGCCCTCGATCGGTTCGTCGGGCTGGAGCGGTACGGACTGCTGATCGCGTCCTACCTCGTGTTCCGCGCCTGGGCCCGCAAGTCGACGCCGCCGACCCTGGTCGGGCGCGTCACGCGGGCCTGGTCGCCGCGTCATCTGCCCACGTCCCCCGCCGCCGACGCGGCCGACGGCACCGAGCGCCGCGCGGGCCGTCCGTAGCCGTGACGCGACGGCGTCCCGGCCGGCGGTGACGTGACGCGTCCCACCCCGCGGCAGGCGTCGTCTGGGACCGAAGGACGAGGTCGGGGCCCGGGACGCGGGGCAGACTCCGAAGGCTCCGCCCCCTGCAGCACCGAGGAGTCCCGTGTCCGTCGCCGCTTCGCCGTCCCCGACCCCGCAGCACCGCGCCGCGGGTCTGCTGACCGTGCAGGTGGTCGCGCCGGACGGCGTGCGCTGGTCGGGGCACGCGCGCGGCGTCACCGTGCCGTCGATGTCCGGGTCGCTGGGGATCCTGCCGCGCCACGAGCCCGTCGCGGCCGTGCTGGCCGCGGGCATCGTGCGGGTGCGCCCGGCCACGGGCGACCCGGTCGAGGTCACGGTGACCGGCGGGTTCGTCGTGGTCGACGACGACGAGGTGTCGGTCCTCGCGGACGGCACCGTCGCGCCCGACGCCGCGTAGCGGTCAGACCGGGTCGAGACGCCGCCGCAGCAGGCAGAACTCGTTGCCCTCGGGGTCGGCGAGCACGTGCCACGTCGCGTCGGGGCCCTGCCCCACGTCGACCGGTCGGGCGCCGAGCGCGAGCAGCCGCTCGAGCTCGGCGGCCTGGTCGCGGTCGGTCGGGCTCACGTCGACGTGCAGCCGCAGCTTCCCGGGCCGGGGCTCCGCGACGGGACTGACGATGATCGTGGGCTGCGGCCCGCCGAACCCGGCGTCCGCGGGCCCGATCTCGATGCTGTCGTCGTCCTCCCGTCCCAGCTCGACGTAGCCGAGGACCTGGGACCAGAACGCCGCGAGACGCTCGTGGTCGGACGCCTCGAGGACCAGCTCGCTGATGCGGCACGCCATGCGGCCAGGGTAGGGAGCACGCGCACCGGGCGCCCGGCGAGCGCCGTGCCGGCCGTCAGCCGCCCATCGTCCGTGAGGTGACGAGCGCGGCCCGCTGCTCCCGGTGGGCCGCGCGCAGCCAGGCGGGAGCGCCGGGGCCGAGCCGCAGGTCGTCGTCGCGGGGACCGTCGGGCCCGGTGAGGTACGCGCGGTCCGCCGCGACGCGCGCGAGCGTGGACCCGGTGCCGCCGACGCCCCCGTGGCCGGGCACCACGCGGTGGGCGCCGTAGCGCCGGGCCCCGGCCTCGACGCGGTCGAGGACGGCGAGATGGTGCTCGACGGGCGCCGCGCGGTCGGTGTCGACGAGCGGCACCTCGACGTCGGAGAGCATGTCCCCCGCGACGAGCACGCCCGCGTTGACGACCGCGAGCGCGGTGTGGCCCGGGCTGTGGGCGTCGTGCGTGAGGACCCGCACGTGCGGGCCGTCCCAGTCCAGGCGGTGCCAGCCGTCATCGCCCTCGTCGTCCCGCGGGAACGGTGCGGGTGCGCGCGTGGTGATCACCGCCGGCTCGTCCTGCGGGTGCGCGGCCAGGTGCGCGGCGAGCTCGGGGTCGGCGTCCCGCTGCCGGGTCGCGGCGGCCCGCCAGCCGTCGTCGGGTGCGGCGGCAGCCCAGCGCACGACGTCGTGCAGGCCCGGTGCGTCGAGCAGGTGGTCCCAGTGCGGGTGCGTCGACCACACCGCGACGGGCCGCCAGCCTCGCGCGCGCAGCGCGGCGTCGAGCGCCTCGACCTCGCGTGCGGTGACCGCGGGGTCGACGACGAGGCAGCGGCCGTCGCGCTCGACGACGGTCGTGGTGGTCGCGTAGACGGACGACGTCGCGACGTGAATGCCGTCGGCCACCTCGACGAGGGCGCGCGGCCGGGTCATCGGGGTCTCCTCGCGGTGGGTGCGGCGCCGTCGGCGCTGGTCAGGGGCGCGCTCAGGCTAGACGGCGGTGCGCCCGGTGCCGGGAGGACCGGGTCCCGGCGCCTGCGTGCGGGCTTAATCGATTCCGACGCCACCGACCCCCGGGCGCGGCGCACTCCCCCACCTACCGTGGTCGAAGCGCTCCCGCCACGGCCGGACCCCAGCGTCGGGGTGGCCCGCGGCGCGCACGTCACCCGTCGTCGCCACCAGAGGACAGCCATGTCACCGATCACCCGACGGCGCGCGCGGCGCCGCGCCTGGGCCGCGGGCCTCGCGGTCGCCACCGCGCTCACGGTCGCGGGCGTCACCGCCCCCGTTGCCGTCGCCGCGCCCGATCCCGGCACGCCCGTCAAGGTCAACCAGGTCGCGTACGTGCCCGGCGTCGCCAAGGTGGCGACGCTCGTGAGCACGTCGACCACGCCCGTCGCGTGGACCCTCAAGGACGCGTCCGGGCGCACCGTCGCGCAGGGCACGTCGACCGTCAAGGGCGCCGACGCGTTGTCGGGCGACCGCACGCACCTCATCGACTTCTCGTCGTACGACACCGCCGGCACCGGCTACGTGCTGTCGGCGGGCGGCGCGAGCAGCCACCCGTTCGACATCTCGGCCGACCCGGTCAAGAAGCTGCGCGCCGACTCGCTCGCGTTCTTCTACCACCAGCGCTCGGGCATCGCGATCGAGGCGCAGTACGTCGGCAGCACGTACGCACGCGCCGCCGGGCACCTGGGCGTGGCGCCCAACCAGGGCGACACGAGCGTGCCGTGCCGGCAGTCGTGCGGGTACAGCCTGGACGTGCGCGGCGGCTGGTACGACGCGGGCGACCACGGCAAGTACGTCGTCAACGGTGGCATCGCGACGTGGCAGCTGCAGAACACGTACGAGCGGACGCTGCACGTCGCGGGCGCGGACCGCGCGGCGCTGGGCGACGGGAAGGCCGCGATCCCGGAGCGCAGCAACGGGGTGCCGGACGTGCTCGACGAGGCGCGGTGGGAGGTCGAGTTCCTGCTGCGCATGCAAGTGCCCGCGGGCCGCACCGACGCCGGCATGGTGCACCACAAGATGCACGACGAGAGCTGGACCGGGATCCCGACGATCCCCGCCCAGGACGCGCAGCGGCGCATCCTCGCGCCCGTGAGCACGGCGGCGACGCTCAACATGGCGGCCGTCGCGGCGCAGGCGTCGCGTCTGTGGGCGCCGTACGACGCGGCGTTCTCCGCGCGGGCCCTGTCGGCCGCGCGCACCGCGTACGCCGCGGCCAAGGCCAACCCGAACCGCATCGCGTCCGACGCCGACGGCACGGGCGGCGGCGCCTACGGCGACCCGTCGGTGGCCGACGAGTTCTACTGGGCCGCGGCCGAGCTGTTCGCGACCACGGGCGAGGCCGCGTACCGCGCCGACGTCACGGGCTCGCCGTTCTACCAGGGCACGAGCTTCGCGGAGCGCGGCTACGACTGGGGCTGGACCGGCGGGCTGGGCGACACGACGCTCGCGCTCGTCCCGACGGACCTGCCCGCGGCCGACGTGGCCGCGACGCGCGCCGCGATCGTGGCGTTCGCCGACGCGACGCTGGGCCGGCTCGCGAACCAGGCGTACCCCGCCCCCAACAACGCGGGCACCGTGTACTACTGGGGCTCGAACGGCCAGGTCGTGAACAACGCGAACGCGCTGGCCCTCGCGCACGACTTCACGGGCCAGGCGAAGTACCGCACGGCCGTGTACGGCGCGCTGGACTACCTGCAGGGACGCAACCCGCTCAACCAGTCGTACATCGCGGGCTACGGCGAGAACCCGGTGCGCAACGTGCACCACCGGTTCTGGGCGCACCAGGCCGACGCGTCGCTGCCGACGGCTCCCCCGGGGTCGCTCGCGGGCGGGCCCAACAGCGAGCTGCAGGACCCGCTCGCGGCCGCGCAGCTCGCGGGCTGCGCACCGCAGAAGTGCTACGTCGACCACATCGAGGCGTACTCGGTGAACGAGGTGGCCATCAACTGGAACTCGGCGCTGGTGTGGCTGAGCGCGTGGGCCGCCGAGCAGGCGGGCGGCACGACGCCCGAGCCGACTCCGACCCCGACGCCCACCGTCTCGCCCACGGCGACCCCCACCCCGACCCCCACGGTCACGCCGACGCCGACCGTGTCGCCGACCCCGACGCCGACCGCCACCCCGTCGGCGTCCTGCAAGGTGACCTACTCCGCGAGCTCGTGGGGCTCGGGCTTCACCGCCGCCGTGACCGTGACCAACACGGGTTCGACCCCGTGGACGTCGTGGCGGCTCGGGTTCACGTTCCCGGGCGACCAGCAGGTGACGCAGGGCTGGAGCGCGACCTGGAGCCAGACGGGCGCCGCGGTCACCGCGACCAACGCGGCCTGGAACGGCGCGCTCGCACCGGGCGGCTCGACGAGCCTGGGCTTCAACGGGTCGTACAGCGGCACCAACGCCGCACCGACGGGCTTCACCGTCAACGGGGCGGCCTGCTCCTGAGGGACGACCCGGGGCGCTGCCCGGGGTGACGACGGCCGTCGGTCCGCACGGACCGGCGGCCGTCGTCGCGCGACGCGCCGACCGCCCGCGCCGACGTCGACGGTCGCGTCGAGCCTGGTGACGAGCCGGTCCCGGGCGTGGGCACGAAGCCGGGCGGCGCCCCGTTCTCGGTACTCGAGGTCTCACGACGACCTGATGGTGCATCGTGCAACCCGCAGCTCCCTCCCACCGAACAGTCTCCGCACACCCCGCCGGAGCGGTAGCCTCGTTCTTTCCTCAGCGCATTCCGGCTCGACGGCGAACGGAGAGGACGTGCACCGGCGGACCTTTTTCATCCCGTGCCGATCTTTCTCCACCACGCTATGGCAGCACCTCGCCGAAACTCCCCTTGGCAGCAGGATCCCCAAGAACAGAATCCTCTTCACCACGGGTGCGGACCCCACCTTCTCGCACACCGACGACTCCAACCACAAGGCGTTCACCAGCGCCAACACCAACTGCGTCCTCTAGCGTCCCGCCGTCGACCCGAGGGGAAGATCATTGGCTGAGCCAGCTGCGCGACTCGAGGACGTCGGGTTCAGGTACGGACGGCGTGTGGCGCTCGCGCCGACCACCCTGACGATCGACACCGGTATCACGGGCCTGCTCGGGCCGAACGGTGCGGGCAAGTCGACGCTCTTGTCGTTGCTGGCCACTCGCCGTGCACCAAGCTCGGGTCGCTTGTCGGTGCTCGGCCACGACGTCCGCGCGAGCGAGGGCAGGGAACACGTGCGCACGCGCATCGGCTACCTTGCGCAGCGCTACCCGCTCGTCGGGTCCATGCGCGTGCTCGACACCCTTGCCTACGCCGCCTGGGCGCAGGGTGTCGAGCGCGCGCAGGCGTACGACGCGGCCGTCGGCGTCACGGAGCTGCTGGAGCTGGAAGCGCTGCGGTCGCGACGCGTCTCCAGCCTCTCCGGTGGGCAGAGACAGCGAGTCGGCCTGGGTGCAGCCATGGTGCACGCACCTGATCTGCTGCTCCTCGACGAGCCGACCGCGGGTCTCGATCCCGAGGCGCGGATGGCGATCCGACGCACGCTGAAGCGCGTCGCCGCCACGAGCTCCATCGTGCTGTCCACGCACCTGGTCGACGACGTGCTCGCGATCTGTGGCTCCATCGTCGTGCTCGACCGCGGCGGGGTCCTCTTCCAGGGCCCGCCGACCGAGCTCGAGCAGCAGCCGGGAGACCTGTCCGACTCCTCGGGCTCATCGCTCGAGCTGGGCTACGAGTCGGTCCTCGTCGCGGGGCGCGCTCGTGCAGCACGCTAGGCGCCCCGCCGCACGCGAGATCACCCGCGTGACGTGGCCGCTGCCGTGGTGGGTCGCCGTGGTTCCCGCCGTGGTCGTCGCCGTCGTCTCCTTCGTGTACGTGAACCAGGCGTCGACGTGGGCCTACGTGGCCCCGGCCCAGCTGTCGGGCATGCTGAGGGAGTCCGTCACCTACGCGGGCCCTCTCGTCTGCATCTGCGCCGGCTGGGTGGCGGAGCGGTTCACGAACCGCCACTCGCCGTTGTCGTGGTCGACCCTTCCCCGCTCCAGCGGTGCGCAAGGGCTCAGGATCCTGGGTGTCGTCACGGCCGCGTGGGTGACGGGGCAGCTGGCCGGCGGGATCCCGGCGATCATCGTCCAGGCCGGTCGCGCGACCGGCGGAACGCTCTACCTCGTGGAGATCCCTCTCGCGGCCGCCGGTCTGGCGTTCTTCATCGTCACAGGCTTCCTCATCGGCGCCGTCACCTCCCGCTGGCACGCGCCGCTGCTGGCGGCCGGCTGGTCGTCGTTCTGCGTCGCGATCCTGCCCCTCTACTACTCCGACGTCGTCCCCGACTCCGGACGCAACACCGAGTACTACCTGTTCCCCGCCTTGACCGCGTCCGACCACCGGGACCTCGACGTCGTCACGATGAGCACCGTCGTGGTGTGGTGGCTGCTCGTCCTCGTGAGTCTCGTCGTGGCGACTCGCGGCTGGTACCGCGCGAGAGCCCGTGGGGACGATCGCGCGTTGATGGCCCCGGGCGCCGCCGTGGCCGTGATCTGCTCACTGGGTCTCCTGCTTCCCCACGTCACCCCCTCCGCGTTCGTCGACGGTGACGAGGACGCCCTGGCCTGCACGGGCGCGGAAGGTCTGGACGTGTGCGTTCTCGCCGAGCAGGAGCCCCTGCTCGGGCAGATCGTCGCCGGCATCGGCCCTGTCACGCGCCGGATGGGTGAGCACTTCCCCGCGGAGGTCACGGCGGTCTTCAGCTATCGAGCGGTGCCGGCCGCCCTCGCGGAGGGATACCGCCCCGGCGAGTTCCTGGCGGTGAACGCAGGCATCTCGGGCGCCGAGTCGGTGGACCTCGACCTCGCCATGAGCCTCGCCGGCATCTCCTCCTGCGAGGCGGACCGCAGCGACCAGCGCGCGTTGCGGTGGGCGTTCGTGCTCGGTGAGTGGATATCGGGCGGCTCCGACACGGAGTGGAGCGACGATCCGCTGGCCAGGGGGCTCGCTGCGCGGAGCGACGCCGAGATCCTCGACTGGTACTCGCGTCACTCGTCCAGCATCTTGAGCTGCACGTACGTCGGGAGCGGACCGGCGTGACCACGGCATGGCGCAGGGTGGTCCTGCCCCTGAGGCCTCGCGTCATCACGCCAGGCGTCGTCGTCATCGTCTCCGTGTACGTCCTCGTGGCGAACTGGCCGGACGCCTTCGTGTACGTCGGCGAACGGAACGTGTCCCCACGCATCGTCAGTCCGTTCGAGCTCGGTTCCATGGCCGTCGGGATCACGCTCGCCGTCGGACTGGCGCCACGCTTCCCTGACTGGGACCGGTACGGCGCGAGAAAGACACGGTTGTTGGCGCTCGTCAACGCCGTCGTGGTCGTCGTGGTTCCGCAGGCGGTGCTCTTCTCGTCCCTCCTTCTCTTCTATCCGAGCGAGGGCACGCCTCCCGCACACGCACTGTTCCCGTTGGCCGGGAACGTCGCCGTGGCGTCGCTCTTGGCGGTGATCGCCACGGGCATGGTGGGAAACCTCCTCGGCCCGCTGCTCTGGGGTGCGGTCCTCTACGGCGTGATGTCGTGGCAGTCGTACGCGCCGCCCGGCCTGCGGTGGAGTCCGCTGTCCATGTCCCACACGGCGAGCGGTCAGCTCGACACGACGCCGAGGTGGGCCTGGATCGTGCTGGGGGTGATCGGGGCCCTCGCCGTCGTCTGGACCAGGCGCTCGGTGCCCTACCGGATCACGCTCCGCGCGCCCGAAGAGCGGTGAGCGCCCGAGACGACCTGCGTCACGCCGCCCGGCGCCGCCCGCGCGGGGTGGATCGCGGGGCGGGCGTGGTCCGGCGTCGCGCGCGCAGGCCGACGCCCGCGCCGATCCCCAGCACGCCAGCAGCGACGGTCGGCCAGAACGCGTGCGCCGGGGTGCCCGCGAG
>JAEYNO010000361.1 GCA_023412515.1 Actinomycetes bacterium | reverse complement strand
GTGTAGCCCTCGACCGTCACCGCGGGCGATGTCATCGCGTCGGCGACCACGCGCGCGTCGTGCTTGGTCTCCTGCGGCGACGGGCCCGGGTGCAGCAGGCGCTCGAGCGGCCCGCGGCCGAGCGTCGCGCGCCACGCCCAGCAGGCGCCGACCGTGACCAGCAGGAACGCGCACCACCCGGCGGTCGTCGGCTGCCACACCACGTCGTCCCCCAGCAACGTGAGCGCGACCAGCTGCCCGGTGTAGGCCGTGAGCGCGAGCGCTCCCGTCGCGCTCAGCGGTGCGAGCGCGCGGGGCCACCGCAGCCCGACCGCGAGGCACGCGGCGAGCACGAGCAGCCCGACACCGGTGTTGCCCGCGACCTCGAAGAACGTCGACGCGTGCGGCTCCGCGGTCGTGAGCTCGGTGACGCGGCCCAGCGCGAGGCGCGCCGCCCACGCGCCGCCGTGCCCGACGACGACGAACCCCGCACCCCACGCCGCGAGCCACGCGTGCGTGCGCGCGGACCGCAGGTCGCTGCGCCCGACCGCGAGCCCGACCAGCACGTACGCGACCCACACGACCGCGGGGTAGTAGTGGCCGAGCAGCACCGTGAGCAGGTCGAGCGGACGCTCGTCGACGATCGCGACGTGCCGGACCAGCAGCAGCCGCAGCACAGGCCCGACCACCGCGACGGCGACCGCGGCGACCACGAGGGCCCACCGGGGCCAGCGCAGCACCGCGACCCCGGCCGCGAACAGCGCCGCGTAGACGACGAGGATCACGACGACGGGCGTCTCGAGCAGCACGAGGACCGTCCCGAGCACCACGAGCAGCGCCGCGCGCACCAGGACCCGCAGCCGCGCCTGCACCAGGCGCGTGCCGTCCACGGGCCGGTCGCCGCCCGACAGCAGCGCGAGCCCGACGCCCGCGAGCAGCACGAACAGCGCGGACGGGCGTCCGTCGGCGAGCTGCGACCAGCCGCCCGGCGGCGTCGTGCGCCACGCGTCGTCGGGGCCCACGTGGGCCGTGACCATGCCCAGCACCGCGAGCCCCCTGGCGGTGTCCACCCCGACGATGCGTCGCACCCGCGCAGCCTATGCGGACGGCGCCCGGGCGCCCGCGAGCGGGGCCGTCGACGGCGCGCGCGGCCGGGTGAGGCGTTCTCAGCATGTGAGTCGATCGGTCCCGCGTTGTGGTTACCGGCCGGAAGGCGCGCCTACAGTGCCCTGGTGACCACCCGCACTCCCGACGTCTACACGCACGGCCACCACGAGAGCGTGCTGCGCTCGCACCGCTGGCGCACGGCCGAGAACTCGGCCGGCTACCTGCTGCCCGCGCTCGCCCCGGGCCTGCGCGTGCTCGACGTGGGCTGCGGCCCCGGCACCGTCACGGTGGACCTGGCGTCGCGCGTCGCGCCCGGCGAGGTCGTCGGCGTCGACCGCTCGGCGAAGGTCCTCGAGGCGGCCGTCGAGCACGCGCAGGAGGCCGGCGCCGACAACGTCACGTTCCAGGTCGGCGACGCGTACGCGCTCGACTTCCCGGACGACTCGTTCGACGTCGTGCACGCGCACCAGGTGCTCCAGCACCTCACCGACCCCGTCGCCGCGCTGCGCGAGATGCGCCGCGTCACGCGCCCCGGCGGCGTCGTCGCCGTGCGCGACGCCGACTACGCGGCCATGACCTGGTACCCCGAGCACCACGGGCTCGACGAGTGGCAGGCGCTCTACCACGAGGTCACCGAGGCCAACGGCGCCGAGGCCGACGCGGGCCGCCGCCTGCTGTCGTGGGTGCGCGACGCGGGTTTCGACCCCGCGGGCATCGCGCCCGGCGCGGGCATCTGGTGCTACGCGACGCCCGAGGACCGCGCCTGGTGGGCCGGGTTGTGGGCGGACCGCTGCGTCGCGTCGAACTTCGCCGTGCAGGCCATGGCGCACAAGCTCGCCGACGAGGTCGGCCTCGAGCTGCTCGCCGACGCGTGGCGCGAGTGGGGCCAGTCCCTCGACGGCTGGTTCGCGGTCCCGCACGGCGAGGTGCTCGCGCGCGTCTGACCTAGGGTGGGCCCGTGCGCATCGCCAGGTTCACCACCGGTTCCGACCCCCGCTACGCGCTCGTCGAGGGCGAGCCCGGCCGTGAGGAGCTCGTCGTCATCACGGGCGACCCGATCTACACGCCCGTGCAGCCCACGGGTGAGCGGGTCCGCCTCGACGACGACGGCGTGCGGCTGCTCGCGCCCGTGATCCCGCGGTCCAAGATCGTCGGCGTCGGGCGCAACTACGCCGACCACGCGGCCGAGCACGGCAACGACGTGCCGACGCAGCCGCTGCTGTTCCTCAAGCCCAACACCTCGGTGATCGGCCCCGACGACCCGATCGTGCTGCCCGACTGGACCGAGCACGTCGAGCACGAGGCCGAGCTCGCGGTCGTCATCGGCAAGGTCACCAAGGACGTCCCGCCGGAGCGCGCGCTGCAGCACGTGTTCGGCTACACGGTCGCCAACGACGTCACGGCGCGCGACGTGCAGCGCTCCGACGCGCAGTGGACCCGCGGCAAGGGCTTCGACTCGTCGTGCCCGCTCGGCCCGTGGGTCGTGCCCGGCCTCGAGGTCGACGACCTCGCGGTGAGCGCGCGCGTCAACGGCGAGACGCGCCAGGACGGTCGCACGTCGCAGATGGTGTTCGACGTCGCGTACCTCGTGTCCTACGCGTCCGAGGTGTTCACGCTGCTGCCGGGCGACGTCATCCTCACCGGCACGCCCGCGGGCGTCGGCCGCATCGACCACCGCGACGTCGTCGAGGTCGAGGTCGAGGAGATCGGCGTGCTGCGCAACCCGGTGCTGCGCCGCACGCCCTGACGGCGGCGACCCGACGGCCCCGCCGGGCTCAGGCCGGACGCGTGTCGGTCCCCGGCGGGGTGCCCGTCGCGCCCTCGGCGCCCAGGTCCCGGACCTCGGCGCGCAGCCGCCCCATGCGGGCGTCGAGCTCGGCGCCCGTCACCGCGGCGTCGAGCAGCTCGGTGCGCAGGTCCTCGGGCAGCGCGCCGTGGTACTTGTACGACAGCTTGTGCTCGACGCTCGCCCAGAAGTCCATCGCGATGGTGCGGATCTGCACCTCGACGGGCACGTGCTCGGTGCGGTCGGACAGGAACACCGGGATCCGCACGATGAGGTGCAGCGACCGGTAGCCGTTGGCCTTGGGCTCGGCGATGTAGTCCTTGCGCCGCACGACCTCGACGTCGGGCTGCGACGCGAGCATGTCCGCGACCCAGTACGCGTCGGACACGAAGCTGCACGTGATGCGGATGCCCGCGATGTCGAGGATGCGCTCGCGGATCGTCTCCGGGTCGGCCGCGCAGCCGTAGCGCGTCGTCTTCTCCAGGATCGAGTCGATCGACTTCAGGCGCGACGTCACGTGCTCGATCGGGTTGTGGTCGTGCGTCTGGCGGAACTCCGAGCGCAGGATCCGGATCTTGGTGAGCATCTCCTCGATGCCGAACTCGTAGCCCATGCGGAACCGGGCGAGCTCGCGCTGCGCGTCGCGCACCGTCGTGATGACCCCGGTGCCCAGGCCCGGCTCGAGGTGGGTCGCCACCTGGTCCCGCACGGTCTGGACCAGACCTCCCGGCGTCGCGTCGGTCTGCTGCGTGGAGGTCGTCCCCGGTGCCATGCCCAGCCCAACGTCCGTGCACGTCGTCGCGTTCCGCGCTCGGTAGGCTGACGTCGATCCCACCGCCGCCAGACCCGAGGTGTCCCGTGCCCGCCAGCACCCCCGTGCGCGTCCGTTTCTGCCCGTCCCCGACCGGCACGCCCCACGTCGGCCTCATCCGGACGGCGCTGTTCAACTGGGCGTACGCCCGCCACGTGGGCGGCACGTTCGTGTTCCGCGTCGAGGACACCGACCCGGCGCGCGACTCGCAGGAGTCGTACGAGCAGCTGCTCGACGCGCTGCGCTGGCTCGGCATGGACTGGGACGAGGGCGTCGAGGTCGGCGGCCCGCACGAGCCGTACCGGCAGTCGCAGCGCTACGACCTGTACCGCGACGTCGTGCGCCGCCTGCTCGAGGGCGGCTACGCGTACGAGGCGTTCTCGACGCCCGAGGAGGTCGAGGCCCGGCACCGCGCCGCGGGCCGCGACCCCAAGCTCGGGTACGACGGCTTCGACCGCGACCTCACCGACGAGCAGAAGGCCGCCTACCGCGCCGAGGGGCGCGAGGCCGTCGTCCGGATGCGCATGCCCGACGAGGACGTGACGTTCACCGACCTCGTGCGCGGCGACGTGACGTTCAAGGCCGGCTCCGTGCCGGACTACGTGATCGTCCGCGGCAACGGGCACCCGCTGTACACGCTGGTCAACCCGGTCGACGACGCGCTCATGGGCATCACGCACGTGCTGCGCGGCGAGGACCTGCTGTCGTCGACCCCGCGGCAGGTCGTGCTGTACCGCGCGCTGCTCGAGCTGGGCGTCGCGAGCGTGCTGCCGCAGTTCGGCCACCTGCCGTACGTCATGGGCGAGGGCAACAAGAAGCTCTCGAAGCGGGACCCCGAGTCCAACCTCTTCCTGCACCGCGAGCGCGGCTTCACGCCCGAGGGCCTGCTCAACTACCTCGCGCTGCTCGGCTGGTCCATCGCCCCCGACCGCGACATCTTCTCGGTCGCCGAGATGGTCGAGAAGTTCGACGTCGCCGACGTCAACCCGAACCCCGCGCGGTTCGACCTCAAGAAGGCCGAGGCGATCAACGCCGCGCACGTGCGCCTGCTCGCGCCCGAGGACTTCCGCGAGCGGCTCGTGCCGTACCTGCACGCCGCCGGCCTGGTGCCCGCCGACTCCTACGCGGACCTCGCGCCCGAGCACCGCGCGCTGCTCGACGCGGGCGCGCCGCTCGTGCAGGAGCGCATGACGCTGCTGGGCGAGGCCGTCGGCATGCTCGGCTTCCTGTTCGTCGCGGACGACGCGGTCGAGGTCGTCGAGGACGCGCGCGCCGCGCTGCGCCCCGAGGCCGCCGACGTGATCGACACCGCCGCGCGCGTGCTGGGCGACCTGCCCGCCGACGGGTTCACCACCGAGGCGACGCAGACCGCGCTGGCCGCGGCGCTCGTGGCACCCACCGAGGAGGGCGGGCTCGGCATCAAGGCGCGGTTCGCCTACACGCCGCTGCGCGTCGCCCTCACGGGCCGTCGCGTGTCGCCGCCGCTGTTCGAGTCGATGGAGATCCTCGGCAAGGACGCGACGCTCGCGCGCCTCGCACGCCTGCGCGCGAGCCTGTGAGCCGCGTCGACGGGGTCCTGCTCGACGTCGACGACACGCTCGTGGCGACGCGGGACGCGTTCCGCGGCGCGCTCGCGGCGGTGCTCGACCGGTACGCGCCCGGCGCCGACCTCGACGCGGCGCTCGCGCTGTGGCGCGCGGACCCCGGGGGTCACTACCGCGCGTACACGCGCGGCGAGCGGACGTTCCGGCAGCAGCGCATGACGCGCGCCAACGAGCTGCACGCGGCCGTCGGCGGCCCGGTGCTCGACGACGCGGCCTACGACGCGTGGGACGCGGTGTTCGACGCCGCGTTCGCCGACGGGTGGGCCGCGCACGACGACGCCGTCCCCGCGCTCGACGCGCTGCTGGCTGCGGGCGTGCGGGTCGGCGCGCTGACCAACGCGCGCGTCGCCTACCAGTCCGACAAGCTCGCACGTGCCGGGCTGGCCGACCGCGTCGAGGTGCTCGTGGGCGTCGACACGCTCGGCGTCGGCAAGCCCGACCCGCGCGTGTTCCTCGAGGGCTGCGCCCGCCTGGGCACCGACCCGGCCCGCACGGCGTATGTGGGCGACGAGCTCGACGTCGACGCCGCCGCCGCGCGCGCCGCGGGCCTCGTCGGCGTGTGGCTCGACCGGCCGGGCCCGCGCCGCGTGCCGGTCACCGAGGCCGACGTCGCCGCCGCGGGCGTCCACGTGATCCACGACCTCGCCGAGCTGCCGGCCGTCCTGGCCCTGCCCGCCCACGGCTGACCCCGCCCGCAGGCGGCCCGAGCCCGCCCGGCCCCCACCCACCCCGCCCGGTGGGTGACCTGAACTGGTCACTTCTGCGACCAGTTCACGCGCCTGCGGTGCGATCGGTGACCAGTTCACGCGGCGCCGGTCCGGGCGGCGTCAGCGGCGGCGGGCCGTGTACACGCGGGTCACGTAGGGGACCGGGACGCGCGTGCGGCCGGCCAGGTCGGGGTGGGTCGTGACGAGGGTCCGGACGCGGTCGAGCAGGGCCGCACGCTCGTCGGGGGGCAGCACGATCGCGTAGGAGCGCGTGCCCGCGAGGCGCACGAGTTCGTCGGGCGTCAGCACGTGGTTCCAGCGCACGTCGGTGCGCAGCACGTCCGTGAACGCGTCCCCGGGCACCGGGTGCGTGTCGCGCGCGAGCTGCGGGCCCGCGGCCTCGTGCAGCAGCGCGCCGTACGCGCCGACCCACGGCACGTCCTCGTCGCGGTCGTTCCACACGATCCCGAGGGTCCCGCCCGGGCGCAGCACGCGCGCGACCTCGGCCGCCGCCGTGGGCTCGTCGAACCAGTGCCACGCCTGCGCGACGGTCACGACGTCGACCGACGCGTCCGGCAGCGGGATCGCCTCGGCGGTGCCGGCGTGCAGCTCGACGCCGGGCAGCGCGTGCGCGAGCTGCTCGCGCATGCCCGCCGCGGGCTCGACCGCGACCACCCGCAGCCCGCGCTCCACGAGCGCCGCCGTGAGCTTGCCGGTGCCCGCGGCGAGGTCCAACCCGTCGCGTGACCCCGCGGGCACCAGCAGGTCGACGGCCGCAGGCGGGTAGCCCGGGCGCACCGCCGCGTACTCGTCGGCGTGGTGCGTGAACGACGCCGCGTGCGCGGCGTGCCGGTCGTCCCTGCTGCCGGTCACGGCGCCTCCTCGGGGTCGACGGTGTCCGGGGGTCCCGCCGGATCGGGTCCGACGGCTCAGGGCGTGAGCGCCGCCAGCGCGTCGTCGTGCAGCAGGCCGTTGGTCACCAGCGCATCGCCGCCGTGCGGGCCGTCGACGCCGCGCAGGGACGTGAACCGTCCGCCCGCCTCGGTGACGACCGGCACGAGCGCGGCCATGTCGTACAGCTCGAGCTCGGGCTCGGCCGCGACGTCGACCGCGCCCTCGGCGACCAGCACGTACGACCAGAAGTCGCCGTACGCGCGCGTGCGCCAGACGCGCCGCTGCAGGTCCATGAACTGCGGGAGGCGGCCGTGCTGCTCCCAGCCGGTGAGGCTCGAGTACGAGAACGACGCGTCCTCGAGCGTCGCCACCTTCGACACGTGCAGGCGCGTGGCCGCCGCGAGCGACCGCCCCGTCCAGGCGCCCGTGCCCTGCGCGGCCCACCAGCGCCGTCCCAGCGCCGGGGCGGACACCACGCCGACGACGACCTCGTCGCCGTCCATGAGGGCCAGCAGCGTCGCCCACACCGGCACGCCGCGCACGAAGTTCTTGGTCCCGTCGATCGGGTCGACCACCCACCGGCGCGGGCCGTGGCCCGTGTCGTGGCGCTCCTCGCCGTGCACCGCGTCGCGCGGCCGCGCGCGCGACAGCTGGGCGCGCACGAGGTCCTCGGCGGCGCGGTCGGCGTCGGAGACGGGCGTGAGGTCCGGCTTCGTCTCGACCCGGAGGTCCATCGCCTTGAACCGCGACATCGTCAGCGCGTCGACCTGGTCGGCGATCACGTGCGCGAGCCGCAGGTCGTCGTCGTACGCCATCGTCGCTCCCTCGTCGGTCCCCGGGCCGGTCACGGCGCGGCCGGCCCGCGCGTCAACCTACCCAAGCGCGCCGTCCGCGTGGGGGAGGGTCCGCCCGCGCGGGCGCGCGCCGCCGTCAGGGACGCGTGTCGTCGGCGTCCGCGGTGCCGAGCCGGCTCACCAGCAGGCGACGGAACGAGTCCAGCCGTGCGGCCCGCGCCGCACGCGTCGCGTCGTCGGCGGCGTCCGCCACCCACTCGTCGAGCGCGCAGTCCGGTGCGTCGGCCAGGTGCGTGCAGCCGCGCGGGCACTCCTGCGCGACCTCGTCGAGGTCCGCGAACGCGTGCAGCAGGTGCGCGGGGTCCACGTGCGCGAGCCCGAACGACCGCACGCCCGGGGTGTCGATCACCCAGGTCGGCGCGCCCACGTCCGGGACCTCGAGCGCGACCGCCGACGTCGAGGTGTGGCGCCCGCGCCCGGTGACGTCGTTGACGACGCCCGTCGCGCGCCGGGCGTCGGGGACGAGCGCGTTGACGAGCGTCGACTTGCCGACGCCCGAGTGCCCCACCAGCACGGAGATCTCGCCGCGCAGCGCGTCGCGCAGCGCGTCCAGGCCCTCGATCGTCGTCGCGCCCGTGACCGGGTCGGTCACGCGCCGCGTCGCGACCACCTCGACGCCGATCGGCGCGTACAGCGCCGTGAGCTCGGCGGGGTCCGCGAGGTCGGCCTTGGTGAGCGCGAGCAGCACCTCCATGCCGGCGTCGTACGCGGCGGCGACGCAGCGGTCGATCATGCGCGTGCGCGGCTCGGGGTCGGCCAGCGCGGTGACGACGACGAGCCGGTCGGCGTTCGCGACGATCACGCGCTCGACCGGGTCGGTGTCGTCGGCCGTGCGGCGCAGCACCGTGCGCCGCTCGCCGATCCGCACGATGCGCGCGAGCGTGCCGTCCTCGCCGGTCGTGTCGCCGACGACGTCGACGCGGTCGCCCGGGACCACGCGCTCGCGCCCCAGCTCGCGGGCCTTCATCGCCAGCACGCGCGTCTCGTCCGGGCCGCCGGGGTCGACGAGCACGGTGTAGCGCCCGCGGTCGACCGCGACGACCATCGCGGACAACGCGTCGGCGTGCTCCGGGCGCTGCTTGGTGCGGGGGCGCGAGCCGCGGCCGGGACGGATCCGCACGTCCCGCTCGTCGTAGCGCCGCTGCGCCATCAGGCCGTCGGCCCCGTCGCACCGGCCGGCGTCGCGCCCGCGAGCATGCCCGCCCACAGGTCGACGAACCCGGGCAGCGTCTTGGCGGTCGTGGCGACGTCCTCGACCGCGACGCCCGGCACGCGCAGGCCCACGAGCGCGCCCGCGGTCGCCATGCGGTGGTCGGCGTACGTGCGCCACGTGCCGCCGTGCAGCGGCCGGGGCGTGATCACCAGCCCGTCGGAGGTCTGCTCGGCCTGCCCGCCCAGCCGGGTGATCTCGGCCGCGAGCGCCGCGAGCCGGTCGGTCTCGTGGCCGCGCAGGTGCGCGATGCCGCGCAGGCGCGTGGGGG
>JAEYNO010000116.1 GCA_023412515.1 Actinomycetes bacterium | reverse complement strand
CGGCTCCGACGCGCCCGTCGCCCCGCTGGACCCGTGGCTGGCGGTCGACGCGGCGGTGTGGCGCACGGGCGACGACCGTCCCTCGTGGCACCCCGAGCAGGCGCTCGACGCGGTCACGGCCCTCGCGGCGTCGACCGACGGGCGGCCGCTCGGTCTGCGCGTCGGCGACCCGGCGGACCTCGCGGTGCTCGACGACGACCCGCTCGCGCTCGCGGCCACGCCCGGCGGGATCCGCGGCGTCCGCGTCGCAGCGACCCTGGTCGCGGGCACCTGGACGCACACCACTCTCTGACGCCGGCACCGGCACCGACGCGACGTCGCCGGGGCCTGCCGGCTCCACCACCCCCCGAGTGCGGCCTTCTGCCGGTTCCGGTGGCCCCCCGCTGGCTCCACCACCCGCCGAGTGCGGCCTTCTGCCGGTTTCGACGTCCCCCCGTCGGCTCCACCGCCCGCCGAGTGCGGGGTTCTGCCGGTTCCGGTGGCCCATGACCGGCAGAACCCCGCGTTCGGCGGTGTGGGTGGCCGTGGTGGTCACCGTGACGCGAGTGCGGGGTTCTGCCGGTTCGGGTGGCCCATGACCGGCAGAACCCCGCGTTCGGCGGTGTGGGGGGTGGGGGGGCGGGGAGGTGGGGGCTCGGGCGGTCGCGGGGTGCGGTGGTCGGGCACCGGCGGGCGCGGGCGTGGACGGGCGCCGGACGGGACCGGCCCGGGCCGTAGGATCAGCACCGACCCCCCACCGTCGCGAACCAGGGAGCACACCCGTGGGACGAGTCGTCGTCGACGTCATGCCGAAGCCCGAGATCCTCGACCCGCAGGGCAAGGCCGTGGCCGGTGCGCTGCCGCGGCTCGGGTTCGGGCAGTTCACGTCCGTGCGCCAGGGCAAGCGGTTCGAGCTCGAGGTCGACGGGCCCGTGACGCCCGAGGTCCTCGAGGCCGCCGCGGCCGCCGCCGAGCAGGTGCTGTCGAACCCCGTCATCGAGGACGTCGTGCGCGTCGCGGACATCGAGGCCGACGCGGCCGCGACCGTCACGTCGCAGGGCCTGGCCTGATGGGACGCATCGGGGTCGTCACGTTCCCCGGCACGCTCGACGACCGCGACGCGGCGCGAGCCGTGCGCCTGGCCGGCGGCGAGCCGGTCGCGCTGTGGCACGCGGACGCCGACCTCAAGGGCGTCGACGCGGTCGTGCTGCCCGGCGGGTTCTCCTACGGCGACTACCTGCGGGCGGGTGCCATCAGCCGGTTCGCGCCCGTCATGGGCGAGATCGTCGACGCCGCAGGCAGGGGCCTGCCCGTGCTGGGCATCTGCAACGGGTTCCAGGTCCTCACCGAGGCGCACCTGCTGCCGGGCTCGATGATCAAGAACGACCACCTGCACTTCGTGTGCCGCGAGCAGGTGCTCAGCGTCGAGAACGCCGACACCGCGTGGACGCGCGCGTACGCGCCGGGCGAGCGGATCACGATCCCGCTGAAGAACCAGGACGGCCAGTACGTCGCCGACGAGCGCACGCTCGACGAGCTCGAGGGCGAGGGCCGCGTGGTGTTCCGCTACCAGGGCGGCAACCCCAACGGCTCGCGGCGCGACATCGCGGGCGTCAGCAACGCCGCGGGCAACGTCGTGGGGCTCATGCCGCACCCCGAGCACGCGGTCGAGGCGGGCTTCGGGCCCGACGGCCCGGACGGTCCGCGTCGCGGCACCGACGGGCTGCGGTTCTTCACGTCGGTCCTGCAGGCGCTCGTCTCCTGACCGCGCCGACCACGGACGTGCCGGCGACGACGGACGTGCCGGGGGCGACGGGCGACGTGCGGGTCGAGCGCGTCGCGTGGGACGACCCGGACGCGCGCGTGCTGCGCGACGCGCAGCAGGCCGAGCTGCGCGCACGCTACGGCGACGACGACGTCGCGCACGCCATGACGGGTGACGGCATCGTCGCGACGGTGCTGGTGCGGCTCGACGGCGCACCCGTCGCGTGCGGGGTGCTGCGCGACGTGTCCGCCGGGCTGGGCGCGGGCACGGGCGAGGTCAAGCGCATGTACGTGCGCCCCGACGCGCGCGGGCGCGGGCTCTCGCGACGCGTGCTCGCCGAGCTCGAGGACGCGGCCCGTGCGCACGGCTGCACGCGGCTCGTGCTCGAGACCGGCGTGCTGCAGCCCGAGGCGATCGGGCTGTACCTCGCCGCCGGCTACCAGCCGGTCGAGAACTACGGCGAGTACGTGGGTGTCGTCGACTCGCGCTGCTTCGAGCGCGACCTCGCCGTGACGGCCCCGACCCCTCGCGGGCCCGCCGGCCGCCGGGACGCCGTCGGCCAGGTCGCCGAGCGCGCCGCCGAGCACACCGCGGACCCCGCCCAGGACCACGCCGTCGAGCACGTCGCGTGGCAGCACCCCGACGCGGTCACGTTGCGGCGCGCCATGCTCGACGAGCTCGCGCCGCTGTACCCCGAGCACGCGGCGGCCGGGTCCGGGGCGTCCCCGCTGGTCGAGGGGGCGCCCGACGGCACCGCGCTGGCGACCGTCCTGCTGCGTCGCGACGGCGTCGCGGTGGCGTGCGCGACGCTGCGGGCCGCACCCGCGTGGGGTGCGCGCACGGGTGAGCTCAAGCGCCTGTACGTCGCGCCCGAGGCGCGCGGTGCGGGGCTCGCGCGGCGCCTCGTGCGGCTCGTGGAGGACGCGGCGCGCGAGCGCGGGCTGACACGCGTCGTGCTCGACACCGGCATCCGGCAGCCCGCCGCGATCGCCCTGTACCGGTCGCTGGGCTACCGGCCGGTCAGCCCCGTCGCGGGGTGGGAGGCGCTGCCGTTCTGCCTGTGGTTCGCGCGCGACCTGTGACGTGCCGGGCGGGCCGCGCTACGGCGTGAGGCCCGCGACCACGTTGACCAGCAGCGCGACGATCACCGTGCCGAACGTGTAGGACAGCAGCGCGTGCGCGAGCAGCGTGCGGCGCAGGTCGGACGACCGGACGTCGGGGTCGGACATCGCGAAGCTCATGGCGACCGTGAACGCCACGTACGCGAAGTCGGAGTACCGCGGCGGGGCGTCCTGGTGGAAGTCGATCTCGCCGGTGGGCGGCGTGTACCAGGACCGCGCGTACCGCATGGCGTAGACCGTGTGCAGCGAGGTCCAGGACGCGACGACGGCGACGAGCGCGGCGGCGAGCGCGACGACGCGCCCCCGGTCGTGCGTCGCGAGCACGACACCCACACCGACGAGGCTCATGACCCCGGCGACCAGCACGATCGCGTGCGTCGCGAACCGGGTCGGCTCCTCGCGGGTCGCGTGGGTGCGCGTCTGCTCGGCGTCGAGCGGCCAGCAGAACGCCCACGTCCACACGGCGTAGACGAGGCCGGTGGTGGCCCAGCCGCCCAGCACCGCGGCGACGACGGACGACCACGGCACGGCCGTCTGCACGACGAGCGTCACGACGACGCCCGCGACGGCGGCGACCACGAGCCGCGTCGCCGGTGTCACGTCCCCGCGTGCGACGTCCCTGGCCACGGCCCCATCCAACAGCGCCCCGGCCGCGCGCGCACGGACCGGGGCCGGTGCGTCCTCCCCGTCCGGTACGCGCGGGCCGGGGCGGGCGGGCCCGTGCGCCGACCGCCCGGGCGGACCTCGGTGCCTCACCTCGGCGGCGCCCGCGTGCGCGTCGGGCACGGACGGAGGTCCCGTGCGGCGGTGGGTGGCCGCTGCCAGTGTCGGGCCATGTCGACGAGCACCCGCCCCGCGCCCGACCTCGGCACGGCGGCCCGGTGGCGCAACCTGGCGCTGTACGCGTTCGCGGTCTTCGGGTGGGAGCTCGTGGTGGGGCTCGCGCTCGACGACGCGATCCGCGGCGTGGTCGGCGACCGGTGGGCGCCCGCCGCGCACTGGCTCGTCACCGCCGCCGGGTGGCTCGTCGGGGCGCTGCTGCTCCTGCGGCACGCGCCGTGGCGTGCCGACGACCCCGTGGCGACAGCCGCGGGTCCCGGGCGCGCGCGTCGTGCCGCGTACGCCGCTGCGGCCCTGGTGCTCGCCGTCGGGTCGCGCGCGGCCCTGACGCACGAGTGGAAGCCCCTCGCCGAGGCGACCCGGCTGCACGACGACGTCGGCAGCGCGTTCGCGCCCAGCCTCGCGGCGCTCGTCGTGTACTACCTCGCCGAGGTGCTGGTGGTCGTGACGCTGCTCGGCTACGGGCAGCGGTGGGGCGAGGCCGCCCGGGGGCGGCCCGACGTGCCGTGGGGCGGGTTCGTGCTCGCCGGCACGTGGGGGCTCGTGCACGTGCTGCTGCAGGGCCCCGCGGGCGGGGCGTACGCGATGGGGGCCGCGGTGCTGTACGGCGTGCTGCACCGCGCGGTGCGCGGTCGCCTCGGCCCGACGTACGCGCTCGTCGCGGCCGCGTTCCTGCTGTAGCCCGGTTCGCCCGTCCGCCGTGCGCGCGGCGGCACCGGCGGGCACGGTGCCGGGGTGAGCGTCCGCATCGGCACGTCGGGGTGGTCGTACGACCACTGGGACGGCGTGCTCTACCGCTCGGGCCTGCCCGCGCGTGACCGTCTCGCGCGGTACGTCGAGGCGTTCGACACCGTCGAGCTGAACGCGAGCTTCTACCGGTGGCCGCGGGACGCCGCGTTCGCGTCGTGGCGCGAGCGCCTGCCCGACGGGTTCACGATGTCGGCGAAGGCGCCGCGCGGGCTGACGCACGCACGCGCCCTGTTCCGCCCCGAGCCGTGGCCGGAGCGGATCGCGCGCGCGTGGCACGAGCTGCGCGGCCGGCGGGAGGCCCTGCTGGTGCAGCTGCGGCCCGACGCGCAGCGCGACGACGCGCGGCTCGGCTACTTCCTCGGCACGCTGCCCCCGTGGCTGCGGGTCGCGGTCGAGCTGCGGCACCCGTCGTGGCAGCACGACGCAGTGTTCGACCTGCTCGCGCGGCACGGCGCCGCGTACTGCGTCGTGTCGGGCGCGGGGATCCCGTGCGTGCTGCGCGCGACGGCGCCGCTCGTGTACGTGCGGCTGCACGGCCCGGACCGCGAGCACCTGTACGCCGGCTCGTACGGCGACGACGACCTGCGCTGGTGGGCCGACCGGATCGGGGAGTGGCAGGACCAGGGCCACGACGTCGTCGCCTACTTCAACAACGACGGCGGCGGGAACGCCGTGCGGGACGCGTGGCGGCTGCGCGACCTGCTCGCACGGTGACGTCCCTGCGCGCCCGGCCGCGGCGGTCCGGCCCGCGACGACCCGGCGCGCGACGACCCGGCCCGCGCCGGCGCGCGGCGCGCCCGGCCGTGCTCGATCGGTGACCGGGGGTGGTCCTGGTGCGTGCGCGCGGGCTAGGGTGCCTCCATGTTCTCGGTCCGGGTGTGTTGTCGCTGAGCTGACGACCCCGCGCGCGTGCGGCACGGCCCACGCGACGCACCCCGTTCGACCCGAGGGACCTTCCCGTGGCTCAGCCCGTCCTCGCGCCCGCCCGCGCGACCCGTCGTCCGTCGTCCACCCGTCCCGACGTCCCGCGCGTCGAGGTCGCCGGCCACGCCCCGCGCGGCGTCGAGTTCCGGCTCGACGCCGACGCGCTCGACCCGACCACGATCGCCCTGGCCGCCGCGCGCGCCGACGTCGTGCGGCTCGTGCGCTCGGCCGCGCTGCCCACGCCCGCGGCCGTGCGCGCGCTCGTGAGCGTGCTCGAGGACGAGGTCCGTGCGGTCGGGCGCGACCGCGCCGAGGTCCGCGTGGTCCTCGAGGTCGAGACCGTCGTCGCCGACGACGAGGCCGACGCCACCCGGCGCCGCACGGCCGTCGCGTACGCCGAGGCGTTCTCGGGGGTCACGTGGTCGCCGTCCGCGACGTGGCTCGTCGCGCCGCGCGACCGCGTGCTGCGCGACGCCGCCGACCTGGCGGCGCGCACGGGCGTCGACACGGTCGCGCTCGCGCTCGTCGGG
>JAEYNO010000094.1 GCA_023412515.1 Actinomycetes bacterium | reverse complement strand
CTCGCGGGCGAGCGCCCCGACCGCCCCGCCGCGACCGTGTGGCGGCACTGGCCCGGCGCCGACCAGGACGCCGCCGCGCACGTCGACGCCGAGGTCCGGCACCGCGACGCGCTGGACCTCGACGTCCTCAAGCTCACGCCGTCCGCGGCCTACCTCGCCGAGGGCTGGGGCGCCCGGACCGTCGACCGCGGCGACCCCCTGGGCGTCCGCGACTACCTGCACCGGCCCGTCAGCGAGCCCGCGCACTGGCGCGCCCTCCCGGAGCTCGTGCCGGCCGACGTCGTGAGCCTCGCGCGCGAGATCACGACCGTGCGCCTCGCGCGCGCACGCGTCGGCCCCGACGTGCCCGTGCTGCCGACCGTGTTCAGCCCGCTGTCCGTCGCCCGGTACCTCGCGGGCGAGGACGTGCTGCTGGCGCACCTGCGCAGCGACCGCGCGGCCGTCGTCGCGGGGCTCGCGACCATCACGGCGACGCTCGTCGCGCTCGTCGAGGCGCTCGTCGACGCCGGGGCCGACGGCGTCTACCTGTCGCTGTTCCCCGCGTCGCACCGCCTGGTCGACCCCGGCACGTACCGCGAGGTCGCGCTCGACGGCGACCGGCAGGTGCTCGAGGCCGCTGCCGCGACCTGGCTGCGCGTCGTGCACTTCCACCTCCCCGAGCCGCTGCTCGAGGTCGCGCCCGCGCTGCCCGCCGAGCTCGTCAGCTGGGAGCACACCGGGCCGGGGCCCGGGCTGGCCGACGGCATGCGCCTGACGGGTCGCCCGGTCCTCGGCGGCGTCGACCAGCTCGGCGTGCTCCGCGACGGCACCCCGGCGGACGTGCGCGCGGCCGTCCGCGCGGCGTGGGCGGCGACCGGCGGGCGCCTGGTCGTGGCGCCGGCCTGCTCGTACCCGCTCGCCGTGCCGCCCGCCCACCTGCGCGCGCTCGTCGAGGAGACCCGGGCCCTCGGGGGCTAGGGTCACGCCACGGGAGGTGGTGTCGTGGGCTGGGTCGAGCACGCGATCTGGTGGCACGTGTACCCGCTGGGTGCGGTCGGGGCGCCGGTGCGCGAACCCGACGTCGCACCCGAGCCGCACCGCCTCGACCGGCTGCTGCCGTGGCTCGACCACGTCGTCGCGCTCGGTGCGAACGGGCTGCTGCTGGGACCGGTGTTCGCGTCGTCGACGCACGGCTACGACACGACCGACCACTACCGCGTCGACCCGCGCCTCGGCACGGACGCGGACCTCGACCGCCTGCTCGCGGCGGCGCACGAGCGCGGCCTGCGCGTGCTGCTCGACGGCGTGTTCCACCACGTCGGCGCCGAGCACCCGCTGGTCGCGCAGGTGCTCGCCGAGGGCCGCGACGGACCGCGCGCCGGGCTCCTGCGCGTCGACTGGGACCACCCGGACGGCCCGCGCACGGCGGACTTCGAGGGGCACCGCGCGCTCGTCGCGCTGAACCACGACGACCCGGCGGTGGCCGCGTACGTCACCGACGTGATGACGCACTGGCTGGACCGCGGCGTCGACGGCTGGCGGCTCGACGCGGCGTACGCGGTGCCGCCCGCGTTCTGGGCGCGCGTGCTGCCGGCGGTGCGCGAGCGGCACCCCGACGCGTGGGTGGTCGGCGAGGTCATCCACGGCGACTACGCGGGGATCGTGGCCGCGTCGGGCATGGACTCCGTGACGCAGTACGAGCTGTGGAAGGCCGTCTGGAGCAGCCTGGTCGACCGCAACTTCTGGGAGCTCGACCACGCGCTCGGGCGGCACGCGCAGTTCCTCGAGACGTTCGTGCCGCAGACGTTCGTCGGCAACCACGACGTCACGCGGATCGCGACGCAGGTGGGCCCCGAGGCGGCCGTGCTCGCGCTCGTCGTGCTGATGACCGTGGGCGGCGTGCCGTCGCTGTACTACGGCGACGAGCTCGGCCGGGCGGGGCTCAAGGAGGAGCGCGAGGGCGGCGACGACGCGATCCGGCCCGCGCTGCCCGCGTCGCCCGCGGACCTCGACGACGGCGCCCGCACGACGCTGGCCGTGCACCGCGAGCTCGTCGCGCTGCGCCGCCGGCACGCGTGGCTGCACACCGCGCGGACCACCGCCGACGAGCTGTCGAACACGCGCTACCGGTACACCGCGACGTCGGCCGACGGCGCGCACCGGCTGCACGTCGAGCTCGACGTCGCCGACGCGCCGCACGCGACCGTGCGGGACGCCGACGGGACGGTGCTGTTCGCCCGCTGAGCGCGGTGCCGCCGGGCCGGCCGTCGGCCACGCGGGCGCGGGACGACCCGCGCCCCGGGTGTCAGACCCGGACGACGACCTTGCCGCGCACGTGCCCGCCGGCCACGAGGTCGTGCGCCGCGGCGGTCTCGGCGAGGTCGAAGACCTGCGCGACGTCGACCTTGACGGCGCCGTCCTCGATCAGCGCGGTGAGCGCGTCGAGGTCGGCGGTGCTGGGGCGCACCCAGACGTAGTGGCCGCCGAGCTCGGTGCGTGCGTCGGCCGAGACGATCGACGCGACCGTGCCGCCGTCGGCCAGCACGGCGCGCGTGGTGGCGACGAGGTCGTCGCTGCCGTAGTCGAGCACGACGTCGACGCCCTGCGGCGCGAGCGCGCGCACGCGGTCGACCAGGCCCTCGCCGTACGTCACGGGCTCGGCGCCCAGCGCGCGCAGGTGGTCGTGGTTGCGCTCGGACGCCGTGCCGATGACGCGCACGCCCCGGGCCCGCAGGATCTGCACCGCGAACTGCCCCACGCCGCCGGCCGCGGCGTGCACGAGCGCGGTCTGCCCCGCGGCGACGCCCGCGCGCTCGATCGTCTGGAAGGCCGTGAGCCCGGCCAGCGGCACGGCCGACGCCTCCTCGAAGCTCAGCGACGCGGGCTTGCGCGCGAGGGTCCGCACGGGTGCGGCCACGTACTCGGCGAACGTGCCGCCGTGCAGCCAGTCGCGGCGCACGTACCCGTAGACCTCGTCACCCACGGACAGCTCGGGGGTGTCGAGGCCGACGCGCTCGACGACGCCCGCGACGTCCCAGCCCGGCACGGCCGGGAACTGGATGTCCATGATCGGGTCGAGGTACCCCTGCCGGACCTTGTAGTCGACCGGGTTCACGGACGCGGCGCGCACCCGCACGAGCACGCTGTCGGGGCCGACCTTCGGCTCCGGGAGGTCGGTGAGCTGCAGGACGTCGGAGCCGCCGAAGCGGTCGTAGCTGATGGCACGCATGCCTAGGGCAACCACGCCCCGGTGCCGTCGTGTTCCCGCGCCCGTCACCCGCACCGCCGACGGACAGCCGCGCGGACGACGGACAGCGGCACGCGGGTGTCCGTCGCGCCGTGGTGCTGTCCGTCGGGGGACTGGGCGGGGAGAGCCGCTCCACCGTCAGCGCGACGGACGCCACTCGCGCGCGAGCACCGCGTACCGGTAGGCGTCGTGCCACACGGGCGTGCCGTCGAGCGCCGTGCGGAACGTCGCCGCCTCGACCAGGTGCGCCTCGCGCCGCATGCCGAGACGCTCCAGCAGCCGCCACGACCGCTCGTTGCGGGGGTCGCAGCCCGCGACGACCCGGTGGGCGCCCGCCGCGAACGTCCGGCCGACGAGCGCACGCGCCGCCTCGGTCGCGTACCCGCGGCCGCCGTGCGCGGGGTGGCAGACGAAGCCCAGCTCCCACGTGAGCGGCTGCGGGGCCGGAGCCAGGTACACGTGCCCCACGAGCACGTCGCCGTGGCACACCGCGACGAACCGTGGGTCGGTGGCCCGCTCGGCCGCCTGCCGGTCGCACGCCGCACGGTCCTGCGGGCCGTCGGGCTCGAACCGCACGACGTCGGGGTCGCCGAGGTACGCGTGCAGCGCCGCACCGTCGTCGGGGCGGAAGTCGCGCAGGGTCAGGCGCTCGGTCGTGATCGGGTCCACCCCGGCAGCGTCCCGCCCGCCGCACCGGCCGCCGCGGGACGTCCGTCCCCACCGCCACCCGCCGCAGCCCCCACCCCGCCCCCCTCCCCCGCCCCCCTCCCC
>JAEYNO010000033.1 GCA_023412515.1 Actinomycetes bacterium | reverse complement strand
GGGCCCGGCGGGGGCGCGGCGGGCGGCGGGCGCGACGACGCGTACCGAGCCCGTCGAGCCGTCGATTTCGACGATGTCGCCCGACCGGATGCGCGTGAGGACGCCGCTGACGCCCACCACGGCGGGGATGCCGAACTCGCGTGCCACGACGGCGCCGTGCGAGTTCACGCCGCCGGTCTGGACCACCACCGCGGCCGCCGCCAGGAACAGCGGCGTCCAGGCGGGGTCGGTGGTGGGCGCGACCAGCACGTCCCCGGGCCGCAGGACGGCGCCCGACGGCTCCGTCACGACGTTCGCGCGGCCCACGACGACGCCCGCCGACGCCGGCGTGCCGCGCATGGCGCCCTCACCGGCGGGCACCGCGCCGACCGTCGTCTCGGGGTCCGTGCCGTCGGACAGCAGGAGGTTCGGCACCCGGGTCCGGCGGGCCTCACGGCGGTGCTCCGCGCGGTGCGCGGCCACCGCGTCGTGCATCGCCTCGCCCGCCTCGGCTCGCCGGATCTCGTCGAAGTCGAGGTGGAAGACGTCGTCCGGCACGTCGACGAGCCCCCGCGCGGCGAGCCGCTCACCCGTCGCCGCGAGCTTCTCGCGCGCGCGGGCCAGCACCAGCACGTTGAGGTACTTCGCCTGCTCGCGCAGCCCCAGCAGCTCGCGCGCCCCGCGCAGCGCGCGCCGCACGGCACGGCCCCGTACCCCGGCGCGCGCGGCCAGCCGGTCGATCGCCCGCGACGCCTCGGCCGCGGCGGCCAGGTGGTCCCGCCGCGGGTCGCCGCCCGCGCCGTGGAGCTCCGCGAGCGCGAGCACCGAGCTCATGACGGGCGTGCCGTCCTCGCTCCACCGCGGGACGCCGAGGTCGATCTCGGCGACGGACCGGTGCCCGTGGCGCTGCAGCAGGTCGCGCACGCCCGCCTGGAGCGGCGCAGGCAGCTCGCCGCGCAGGTACGCGCGCCACAGGTCGTCGGGCGTGCGGCCGGCGACCGCGGCGGGCGCGGCCGGGTCGGCCACGAGCGCGTCCCACAGCTCCAGGTCCATCGTCGTCGTCACGTTGTGCGGCACCGCGCGCGTCGCCGCGACCACGTCGGGGTCGCCCGGCGTGGCCCCCGCCCAGCGTGCGCCGAGCCCCGCGAGCAAGGTCGCCACGCCGGTGAGCGGCACGATCCTCGCCCACACGGGGCCGACCCAGCGCAGCACGAGCGCCTGCGCACCGTCCACGCCGGGCCCCGACGTCGCCGCGGAGTCCTCGATCGCGGCGCGCAGCCGCTCGGTCCTCGTGCGGGCGCGCCGCGGCGAGACGACGGCACCGAGCACGCGCGGCAGGACGCCGTGGCGCAGCCCCACGCGGACGGCGTACCGGACGAGCGCCCCGCGACCGTCCGTCCGCACCTCGAACGTGCTCTCGCCGAGCTCGCGGAGCACGTGCTGGGCGCGCGCGTCGACCAGGCCCACGGCCGCCGTGACCACGCGGCGTCCCGTGGCGTCCCGCAGGGGGCCCGTCAGGTCGAGGAACCACCGTGACCCGGCCGTCGCGACGTACGCCGTGCCGTGCGCCACGTCGGGGTTGGGGCGCCCTGACAGCGCGTGCACCGAGGCCGTGGCCGTCACCAGCGCCGACAGGCCGGCGGCCGTGACGGGCCCCTGGATGCCCTGCCAGGAGTGGCTCGCGCACAGGAGCACGCGCAGGTCGTCCTCGCGCGGCGCCTCCCGGTGCCGGCTGCGCGGCACCGGGAAGAGCGTCGTGACGGGCCGCGTCTGCGTGAGCCACAGGCGGTCGTCCGGGTCCACGGCCCACTCGACGTCCTGCGGGCCGCCGAACCTGTCCTGCACCGCGCGGCCGATCTCCGCGACGCGCGTCAGCCGGTCCCGGGTCAGGCACGACCCGGGGCCGGGGTCGGGCACGGGGGCGCCCGCGCGCAGCACGACGTGCTCGGGGTCGACCGAACCCGAGACGACGGCCTCGCCGAGCCCCGGCGCGGCGTCGACCACGAGCTCGTCGCGGCAGCCGGTCACGGGGTTCGCGGTGAAGGTCACGCCCGCGCACACGGCCGGGACCATGCGCTGCACCACCACGGCGAGCGCGGGTTCGGCGTCCACCCCCTGGAAGCGGCGGTAGCTGGCCGCGTGGCGGTTCCACAGCGACCCCCAGCACCGCGCGACCGCGTCGAGCAGCGCGTCCTCCCCCTCGACGTCGAGGTAGGTGTCCTGCTGGCCGGCGAAGCTCGCGTCGTCGAGGTCCTCGGTCGTCGCCGACGAGCGCACGGCGACCGGGCCGCCCCCGAGCGCCGCGTACGCGGCGCGCAGCACCGCCGCGAGGTCGGGGGGCAGCGGCGCGGCAGCGAAGGCGCGTCGCAGCTCGTCGGGCTCGGGCGACGCCGGGACGTCGAGCAGCGCGCGCTGCCGCCGGTACCAGGTGGTGGGCAGGCAGAAGCCGGGCGGCACGTCGAACCCGTACCGCACGAGACGCGCGAGGTTGACGGCCTTGCCCCCGTGCTCGGCGAGGTCGAGGGCGTCGGCGAGCGGGACGACGGCGGGCTGGGACATGACGGACCTCTCAGGGACGACGGAGGAGCAGGGAGCAGACGGAGGCGAGGGTCGCCGCCGAGACGAGCACGGGCAGCCACCGGCCGCGGGCCGACCACGAGACGCGCGACCCGACGAGCGCGCCGGCCACGGCGCCGGCGACGAGCGGCCACACGCCGACGGGGGCGCCCTGGCCGGCCAGCACGTGCCCGAGCCCGCCGAGCAGCGTCATGGGCGCGACGACGAGCGTCGCGGTGCCGACCGACGCGCCGGCGGCGTCGTCGCGCGAACGGAGCGTCTGCGCGATCAGCGGACCGCCCGCGACGCCGAACCCGCCCGTGGTCAGGCCCGTGACGCCGCCGAGGGCCAGGAGCCCGAGACGGGAGGGCGACCCCGTGCGTCGCCGCAGCCAGGACGTGAGCGTCATGGCGACGTACACCGCGACGAGCGCGGGCGCGAACCACGCGGCGGGCAGCACCGCGACCAGCCACGGCGCCGCGACGAGCGGCGCGAGCGCGCCGACGAGGATCCAGCCCGCGCCGCGCCGGTCGGCGGTGCCG
>JAEYNO010000079.1 GCA_023412515.1 Actinomycetes bacterium | reverse complement strand
TCGTCCGGCGGGGGCGCCTCGTCCCACCACGGCTCGACGGGAGCGTCGTCCCACGCGGCCTCGGGCGGCGCCTCGACGGGAGCGGCGGGCGCGTCGGCGGTCCGGTCCGCGCGGTCGCGGCGCAGGGGGCGGGGCGAGGGGTCCGGCAGCACCCGCCCACCCTACGAGCCGACGCCGACGTCGGGCCTCTGTTCGCTCTCCCTGTGGAGAGCGGGGCCCCGAGAGCACCTCATCGCGCGCGAGGGCCGCCGGACTTCAGAAGAGCCAGGTGGAGGAATCTGCGATAGGAGTCATGCAGGTCCTGACGGCTGGTCCTGCTCGACTTCTCGGCACTCCACATTGACCACGTGGCGCGTACTGCTACGTCCGCGGTGGCGACGTGGTCCAGCGTGACGTACCGGACCGGATCGTAATCGTTGCTGTAGTCCGCGAGGTGACGAGCGTCCTGCAACTGGACGAAGGCGTCGCCGACGAGCAGGAGCTTCTCGGGTACGGCGGCGGCTGGGTCCTTGCGGAGTAGTTGCACCGCTTCCCGATCTGACTTGCCCGGTATGTTCGCGGAGTCGGCCATGGCGACCCACGCGGCCGCCTGCCGGATTCCGGTGTGCGTGAACCAGCGCGCGACTCGGGCCAGCTCTGCCTCCGTTGCAGTCGGTACGGCGGCCAGGACACCGTGCCGGATGATCTGGTGGAACAACGCGTAGTAAGCCGTTGAAGTGGCTCGCCGCAGGTCGCACAGTGCAGGACGCCCAGGACTCGCGTCTCTTCCAGCCAGACGCCAAGCGGTCTCCAGCATGTCCGAGGCCCAGATCGGACTGGTCACTCTTCGTGCCCCTCGCTGTCCGGCCGTTCGTCGGCCTCAGGTTCGTCAGGAGGAGCGGTGTCCTCGGCGGGTGCTTCGCGGCTGGAAATCCACGCGGTCGAGAGCCCTTCGAGCTCCACTCCATGCCGCGTCGCTTCTTCGTCCAGGATTCTTCGAGCGTCTCGCTTGAGACGCAAGGTCTCGATGACGTCCCACTGCTTTCCGCTGGGACGAGGGAGGAAGAGGGTGACTCGCCACGCCTCGGAGTCGGTCAGGTCCTCGACACGCTCTACCTCGGCGTCGACGACCTTCGTATCGCCGGACCCGAGTCCCTTGACCGCACCGATCACCGCGTCTCGGAATTCTGTGTCATCGATGGACGTGTCGTAGCTCATCGCTGCACCTCCAGCCCGTCTGTGCATCCTCACAGTCAACACGATCGTGCTGGCCCAGTCACCGTCGCACAGCCGGGCGGCCATCCGTAGGCTGACGCCATGGGAACCGCACTGGTCACCGGCGCGAGCGCCGGCCTCGGTCTGGAGTTCGCCTGGCAGCTCGCCACGGCGCGGCACGACGTCGTCCTCGTCGCGCGCGACGAGGAGCGGCTGACCCGCCTGGCGCGGCAGCTCGAGGCGGCCGCGGGCGTGCGCGCCGAGGTGCTGCCCGCCGACCTCACCGTGCCCGAGGACGTCGAGCGCGTCGCCGAGCGGCTGCGCACGGACGAGCGACCGGTCGGCCTGCTCGTCAACAACGCGGGCCTCGGCCTCAACCAGCACTTCGTGGAGGGCGACCTCGACGCCGAGCTGCGCGCCCTCGACCTCATGGTCCGCAGCGTCATGGTGCTGTCGCACGCCGCGGCCGGCGCGATGGTCGCGCGCGGGCGCGGCGCGATCCTCAACGTCGGCTCGGTCGCCGGCCTCATCGCGTCCGGCACCTACTCGGCGCACAAGGCGTGGGTCCGCACGTTCACCGAGGCGCTCGCGGTCGAGCTCAAGGACACGGGCGTGACCGCGACGGTCGTCTGCCCGGGCTTCACGCACACCGAGTTCCACGAGCGTGGTCGCATCGACACCGCCCACTACCCGGAGATCGGTTGGCTGCAGGCCGAGGACGTCGTGGCCACCGCGCTCGCCGACGTGCGCCGCGGCGTCGTCATCTCGACGCCGAGCCTGCGCTACAAGGCCGCGTCCGCGCTGCTGCGGGTCGCGCCCCGCTCGGCCGTGCGCGCGTTCGGCGGGTACCGGCGCGCGCTGCTCGACGAGGCGATCGAGGGCCGCGACGGCGCGTGAGCCGTGCCGGCGGCCCGCACGGGGCGCGGCCGTCGCTAGTCTGTCGGCCGTGAGCAGCGACCTGACGTCCACCCCGCGCGAGCAGCTGCGGGACCTCATCGTCGAGCTGGCCGTCGTGCACGGCCGCGTGACGCTGTCGTCCGGCAAGGAGGCCGACTACTACGTCGACCTGCGCCGCGCGACGCTGCACCACCGCGCGGCCCCGCTCATCGGGCACCTGCTGCTCGACCTGCTCGAGGAGGCGGGGCTCGGCACGGCCGAGATCGACGCGGTCGGCGGGCTGACGCTCGGCGCCGACCCGGTCGCGACGTCGCTGCTGCACGCGGCCGCGTCGCGCGGCCAGGACCTCGACGCGTTCGTCGTGCGTAAGGAGGCCAAGGCGCACGGCATGCAGCGCCGCATCGAGGGTCCCGACGTCGCGGGCCGGCGCGTCGTGGTCGTCGAGGACACGTCGACCACGGGCGGGTCGCCCATCGCGGCCGTGCAGGCCGTGCGCGAGGCCGGCGGCGAGGTCGTGGGCGTCGCGACGATCGTCGACCGCGGCACGGGTGCGCGCGAGGCGATCGAGGCGCTGGGCGTGCCGTACCACCACCTGTTCGGCCTGGCCGACCTCGGCCTGGCCTGAGCGACGCGCGCCGTGCAGCGGGGGGTGCGGGTCGGCGCGGTCGTCGTGCTGGGCCTCGTCGGGTTCCTCGTCGTCGGCAGCCAGCTGTCGGCCGACCACCCGGGCGGCGGGCTGCTGGTCGTGGGCCTGCTGGTCGGCGGCGGCATCGCGGCGGCCGGCTGGTGGTTCCGGCGGAAGCGGCAGGAGCAGCTCGCCGCGTGGGCGCTCGCGACCGGCTGGGCGTACGCGCCGCGCGACCCCGGGCTGGGGCTCGCGCAGCTGCACACCGCCCGCCCGTTCGGCCAGGGGCACGGCCGCACGACGTCGGACGTCCTGACGGGCACGTACGACGGGCTGCCCGCGGTGTCCTTCACGTACGAGTGGACCACGGGCTCCGGCGACGAGAAGCGCACGTCCCAGGTGCACGTCGTGGGGCTCGCGCTGCCCGCGTTCCTGCCGACGCTCGACGTCACGCCCGAGGGGTTCGGCGCGCGCGTCGCCAAGGCGTTCGGGGCGCGCGACCTGCAGCTCGAGTCGGCCGCGTTCAACGACGCGTACCGCGTCGACGCACCCGACGCGCGCACGGCGCACGCGATCCTGCACCCGCGCACGCTCGAGCGGCTGCTGCAGCCCGACGCGCTCGGCACGTCCTGGCGGATCGAGGGCACGTGGGTGCTGTCGTGGGAGACCGGGACGACCGACACGGCGCGGATCGTGCCGCGGCTGGGCGTGCTGTCGGCGGTCGTGCGCGGCGTGCCGCGGCACGTGTGGCAGGACCACGGCTACGACCCGGCGACCGACGGGCCGCCGGGGGAGCGCGCGCGCCGGTGGGCGCCGTGGGGTGCGCCGACCGTGTGACGTGCGCCGGGGGCGGGGCACCGCCCGCGCGGCGGGACGGACGGTGTCGCTACGATCGAACGACGTCCCGACCCCTGGAGGATCCCCCGTGACCGGTGGCCTGATCGCCGTGCTCGTCGTCGTCGCCCTGGTGGTGGTCGTCCTGCTGTGGGCGGTCGCGCAGTACAACGGGTTCGTCCGGCTGCGGAACCTCGTGCAGGAGTCGTGGCGGCAGATCGACGTCGAGCTGCACCGCCGGCACGACCTGATCCCCAACCTCGTCGAGAGCGTCAAGGGCTACGCGGCGCACGAGCGCGGCGTGTTCGACGAGGTGACGCGCGCGCGTGCGGCCGCGGCCGGCCCCGGTGCCGGGCCCGCCGAGCAGGCCGCGCAGGAGAACGCGCTCAACGCCGCGCTGGGCCGGCTGCTCGCGGTCGCCGAGAACTACCCGGTGCTGCGCGCGAGCGAGAACTTCCAGCAGCTGCAGGCCGAGCTCGCCAACACCGAGGACCGCATCGCGGCGGGCCGCCGGTTCTACAACGCGAACGTCCGCGAGCTCAACACCAAGGTCGAGACGTTCCCGGCCAACGTGATCGCGAACATGTTCGGGTTCACGCGCGCCGAGTACTTCGAGGTCGACGACCCGCAGATCCGGCAGGCGCCGTCGGTCAGCTTCTGACGCACGCCGCTCGACGGGGTCCCGGTGACGCGCACGTCACCGGGGCCTCGTCGCGTGCGGGTCAGGCGGGGACGCGCAGCCCGGGGACGTCGGCGACGGCGGCGCGCCAGCGGTCGACGAGGGACGTGGTCGGGTCGCGCAGCCACTGGAGCTGCAGGCCGTCCATGAGGCCGAGCGCGACGCTCGCGAGGTGGTCCGGGTCGTGCGGAGGGGGCACGACGGCGGCGAGCGCCGTGAGCGCGGTGCGCTGCCGGTCGGCGAAGTACGCGTGCGCGGGGTGGTCGGGCGTGAGGGACTCGGCCTCGAGCACGGCGTAGAGGCGCACGACCTCGGGCTGGGTCGCGTTGTGCTGGACGAGCTGGTCGCACAGCACGTCGAGCGTGACGCCCGCGGCGGTGAACAGGTCGGTGCCCCAGATGCCGCGCCCCGGGCCGTGGGGGACGCCGAGGCGGTCGGCGAGCGCGACGGCGTCGAGCTCGTCGCGGCGCTCGAGCACGGCCACGAGCAGCCCGGTCTTGGACCCGACGTGGTGCAGGAGCCCGGGGACCGTCATGTCGCACGCGTCGGCGACGTCCTGCGTGGACAGGCCCCAGTAGCCGCGCTCGGCGATGAGCGCGGTGGCCGCGGCGAGGATCTGGTCGCGCCGGCGGGGGCCGTCCATGCGGACGCGCGGGCGGGTGCGGGCGGTGGGCACGCCCCGATGCTCTCACGCCACCCGTTCGGGCGAGGGTGGTTCCGGGGGTCTCCCACGAGTGCTTAACTAGTACCTACTAGGTACTAGTTAGCGGCGCCGTCGCCGCGAGTGAGGAGACACCGGTGTCACCGACCATCACGAGCTACCCCGAGGCCGTCGCCGCCGTCCGCGCCGGCACCCCCGCGCCCGACGCCGCCCGCGCGCTCTACGACCTGCTCACCGACGACGAGCGACTCGGCCTGCTCGACGGCGACCAGGAGTTCTGGCCCGGCATGGCCGAGATGATGCAGGTCGGCTACAACACCCGACCCCTCGTGCACGGCGAGGTCCCGCGCCTCGGCATCCCCGGCCTGCGGTTCAGCGACGGACCGCGCGGCGTCGTCATGGGCCGCTCGACCGCGTTCCCCGTGTCGATGGCCCGCGGCGCCACGTGGGACCCCGACCTCGAGGAGCGCGTCGGCGCCGCGATCGGCGCCGAGGTCGCCGCGCAGGACGGCAACTTCTTCGCAGGCGTCTGCATCAACCTGCCGCGCCACCCCGCGTGGGGCCGCGCGCAGGAGACCTACGGCGAGGACCCCCTGCTGCTCGGCGAGCTCGGCGCCGCGCTCACGCGCGGCGTGCGCCGGCACGTCATGGCGTGCGCCAAGCACTACGCGCTCAACTCGATGGAGAACGCGCGCTTCACGGTCGACGTCACGTGCGCGCAGGACGTGCTGCACGAGGTCTACCTGCCGCACTTCCGCCGCGTCGTCGAGGAGGGCGTCGACGGCATCATGTCGGCCTACAACTCCGTCAACGGCGAGTGGGCGGGGCAGCACCCCGAGCTGCTCACCGACGTGCTGCGCGGCGACTGGGGCTTCGAGGGCGTCACCGTCTCCGACTTCATCTTCGGCCTGCGCGACGCCGCCGCGTCCCTCGAGGCCGGGCTCGACGTCGAGGAGCCGTTCCGCCAGCAGCGCGCGCACCACCTGCCGCAGCAGATCGCCGCCGGCGCGACGTCCTGGGACGCCGTGCGCCGCTCCGGCGAGCGCGTCATCGCGACGCAGCTGCGGTTCGACGCCGAGCACGACGCACCGCGCCCGCCGCTCGAGGTCGTCGCGAGCGCCGAGCACCGGGCCCTGGCGCGCGAGGCCGCCGCCCGCGCCGTGGTC
>JAEYNO010000050.1 GCA_023412515.1 Actinomycetes bacterium | reverse complement strand
CGTCCGGACAGCGGCGCCGACGCGCCGTCGCGCGAGGGTGCGCGAGGTGCGACGCGCCCGGCATCGGGGGCGACGCCGGCGGCGCCGTCGACGGGTGCGACGCGCACCGTCACGACGTACACGACGGGTCGCTTCTCCGGACCCGTGCGCCCGGCCGTGGTGTCCACCACGTCGCAGGAGCGGTTCGCCGAGCGTGCGCGGGCGCGCCGGCACCTCGCGCGTCGGCAGCTGCTGCTGGCGGCCGGTGGCGCCGTGGGCGTCGGGGGTCTGGCCTGGCTGCTGCTGCTGTCACCCGTGCTCGCGCTCGACCCGCAGAAGGTCGAGGTGACCGGAGCCGGGACCGTCGTGGCGGTCGACCAGGTGCTCGCGGTGGTCGCGGAGCGCGCGGGGACCCCGCTGCCGCGGCTCGACACCGTGGGTCTGCGCGACGCGGTGCTCGACGTGCCGGGCGTGCGCGAGGCGCGCGTCGTGCGCGAGTGGCCGGACGGCCTCGCGGTCCAGCTGGTATCCCGCGAACCGGTCGCCGCGGTGCCCGACACCGACGGCGGGGGCGTCGTGCTGCTCGACGAGCAGGGCGTGCAGGTCGGTCGTGCCGACGCCGCGCCGGAGGGGCTGCCGGCGGTGGACGTGCCGGTCGGCGACGAACGCACGCTGACGGCCGTCCTGCGGGTGCTCGAGCAGCTGCCGCCCGACCTGCTGGTGCAGGTCCAGTCGGTGGCCGCCCGGACGCAGGACACCGTGACGATGCAGCTGCGCGACGGTCCCCAGGTCGACTGGGGGAGCGCGGACGAGACGCCGTTGAAGGTCGCGGTCCTGCAGGCGCTGCGTGCCGCGCCGCAGGCGGCCGGTGCGTCGGTCCTCGACGTGTCCGCGCCGCGCCTGCCGATCACCCGATGACGGGGCGGATCCCGCCGCGCGCGACGAGGATCGCCGACACGCGCGCGGCGGTCGTTGAACGTCGGGGAGCGGCGACCTAGCGTCACGTCCCGACAGCACACCTGACATAACTCTCACCCTCAACCTGAGGGTGAAGGTTCATCGCACGAGTCCCGCTCGCCGGGGCGAGCACCAGCGGCCCAGCACGCCGCGACCCGCGAACGAGAGGCACCCACCGTGGCAGCTCCGCAGAACTACCTGGCGGTCATCAAGGTCGTCGGCATCGGCGGGGGCGGCGTCAACGCCGTGAACCGCATGATCGAGGTCGGCCTCAAGGGTGTCGAGTTCATCGCCGTCAACACCGACGCCCAGGCCCTGCTCATGTCCGACGCCGACGTCAAGCTCGACGTCGGGCGCGAGCTCACGCGCGGCCTCGGCGCCGGTGCCGACCCCGAGGTCGGCAAGAAGGCCGCCGAGGACCACGCGGAGGAGATCGAGGACGTCCTGCGCGGCGCCGACATGGTCTTCGTCACCGCGGGCGAGGGCGGCGGCACCGGCACGGGCGGCGCACCCGTCGTCGCGCGCATCGCGCGCTCGCTCGGCGCGCTGACGATCGGTGTCGTCACGCGGCCCTTCACGTTCGAGGGCCGCCGGCGCTCGGTCCAGGCCGACGCGGGCATCGACGCGCTGCGCGCCGAGGTCGACACCCTCATCGTCATCCCGAACGACCGGCTGCTGTCGATCTCCGACCGCAACGTCTCGGTGCTCGACGCGTTCCACTCCGCCGACCAGGTGCTGCTGTCCGGCGTCCAGGGGATCACCGACCTCATCACGACCCCCGGCCTCATCAACCTCGACTTCGCCGACGTCAAGTCCGTCATGCAGGGCGCCGGGTCGGCCCTCATGGGGATCGGCTACGCGCGCGGCGAGGACCGCGCCGTGCAGGCGGCCGAGATGGCGATCTCCTCGCCGCTGCTCGAGGCGAGCATCGACGGTGCGCACGGCGTGCTGCTGTCGATCCAGGGTGGCTCCGACCTCGGCCTGTTCGAGATCAACGAGGCCGCGCGCCTCGTCCAGGAGGCGGCGCACGCCGAGGCGAACATCATCTTCGGCGCGGTCATCGACGACGCGCTCGGCGACGAGGTGCGCGTCACCGTCATCGCCGCCGGGTTCGACGGCGGCGGCCCGGTGCAGCGCCGCGACGGCCGCGCGCTCGGCCAGGTGAGCGGCTCGACCGCCCGCCAGGTGCCCGCGGTCGCGCCCGTCACGAGCCTGCCGGGCGCCTCGGCGGTGCCGACGCCGCGGCCCGTGCAGGTCGCGGACGAGGACCTCGTCCCCGTGGGCTCCGCCCCGGCGACCGGCGCGTCGCCGCAGCAGGAGGTGCCCGCCTTCCTGTCGACCGAGGCCGAGCCGCGTCCGGTCACGGGTGCGCTCGAGGTGCCGCGGGTCCTCGCCGAGGAGCCGCCCGCCCGTCGTGAGCGCGACGACCTCGACGTGCCGGACTTCCTCAAGTAGGGGCGGTCGTGCCGGGTGCGCCCGCCCCCGCGGACGACGTCGAGCTCGCCGTCGTCCCGCTCGGGGCTGGCGTCCTCGCGGGGTTCACGTCCCGGGCCGGCGGCGCCAGCGGCACCCCCTGGTCGGGGCTGAACCTCGGGTCGGCCGTCGGCGACGACCCGCGGGCCGTCGCCCGCAACCGCCGGGCCGTCGCGCGGCGCCTCGGTGCGCCCCTCGTCCTCGCGACCCAGGTCCACGGCGCCGACGTCGTCCGTGTCGGCCCCGGGGGGCTCGACCCCGCGGTCCGCGCCGACGCGCTCGTGACCACGGCCGGCGAGGTCGCGCTCGGGGTCTACGTCGCCGACTGCGCACCGGTGCTGCTCGCCGACCCCGTGGCGCGGGTCGTCGCGGCCGTGCACGCGGGACGGCCGGGGCTCGTGGCCGGCGTCCTGCAGGCGGCGGTCGCGGAGATGGTCGCGCTGGGTGCCGACCCGGGCCGCACCCGCGCCGCCGTGGGGCCCTGCATCGCGGCCGCCTCCTACGAGGTCCCCGCGAC
>JAEYNO010000354.1 GCA_023412515.1 Actinomycetes bacterium | reverse complement strand
GCCTGGGTCCTGGTACCCAGGCCGCGGCGCTGCAGACCGTCTCGGACGGCGGCACCGTGGGTGCCACCACCCCTGCGGGTGTCAGCCCTTGACGGAGCCGAGCATGACGCCGGACACGAAGTACCGCTGCACGAACGGGTACACGCAGAGGATCGGGATGATCGTGAGGATCATCGTGACCGACTGGATGTTGGCGGCGATCGCCGCGGACGTCGTGCCCGCGACGGCGGCCCCCTCGGACGCCGCGGACGAGGCCCCGGCGATGAGGTTGCGCAGGAACAGCGTGACCGGGAACAGCTCCTGCTTGTCGATGTACAGGAACGCCGCGAACCAGTCGTTCCAGATCGCGACCGAGTAGAACAGGATCATGGTCGCGATCACCGCCTTGGACAGCGGGATGACGATGCGTCCGAAGATCCCGAACCACCCGAGGCCGTCGATCTGCGCGGCCTCCTCCATCTCCGCCGGCAGGTTCTCGAAGAACGACTTCATGACCAGCAGGTTGAAGATCGAGATCGCGCCGGGCAGCACGACCGCCCACATCGTGTTCTTCAGACCGAGGGTCTGGATGAGCACGTAGTTGGGGATCAGGCCGCCGTTGAAGAACATCGTGAACATCGCGACCCAGATGAGGCCCGTGCGTCCGCGCAGGTGCCGCTTCGACAGCACGAACGCGAGCAGCGTGGTCAGCACCATGGCGATGGTCGTGCCGACGACCGTGTAGACCACGGTGTTGCGGTACGACCGCCAGAACATCTTGTTCTGCCACACGGCCTCGTACGTGTCGAGGTTGAAGCCGACGGGCCACACGTTGACCAGGCCCGCCTTGACGGCACCGGGGCTCGAGAACGACTGCGCGATCACCGTGACGAACGGGTACAGCATGAACGCGCACAGCAGCACGAGGAACGCGCCGTTGACCCACGTGAAGACGCGGTAGCCGCGCGAGTCGCGCGGGCCGATGGACGTGCCCCCGGCGGGGCTCGTCGTGGACGTCAGGGCGGACTGCGTCACCACAGGCTTGCTCCCACCACTCGGCGCGACACGAAGTTCGCGGTCAGCACCATCACGAGCCCGATGAGGGCCTGGAACAGGCCGATCGCGGTCGCGTAGCTGAAGTTGTTCGACACCAGCCCGACCCGGTACAGGTACGTCGAGACGACGTCGGCGGTCGAGTAGGTCAAGGGGTTGTACAGCAGCAGGACCTTCTCGAACCCGACGTTGAGGAACGTGCCGATGTTGAGGATGAGCAGCGTGACCATGGTCGGGCGGATGCCCGGCAGGGTCACGTGCCAGGTCTGGCGCAAGCGGTTGGCGCCGTCGATGCGCGCCGCCTCGTAGAGCGACGCGTCGACCGTGGTGAGCGCCGCGAGGTAGAGGATCGTGCCCCAGCCGACGGTCTGCCAGATCTCGGACCCCACGTAGATGGTGCGGAACCACTCGGCGCGCTGCAGGAACGGGATCGCGTCGCCGCCGAACCCTTCGATGACCTGGTTGACGGTGCCCTGCAGCGACAGCAGCTGCATGGTCATGCCGACGACGATGACCACCGACAGGAAGTGCGGCAGGTACGAGATCGACTGGACCGTACGCTTGAACGCGCGCTTGCGGACCTCGTTGAGGGACAGCGCGAGCACGATCGGCAGCGGGAAGCAGAACAGCAGCGTGAGGCCGCCGAGGATCGCGGTGTTCGCGAAGACGTTCCAGAAGTTGGGGTCGGACAGGAACATCTCGATGTACCGCAGGCCGACCCACTCGTCACCGATGATGCTGCCGCCGGGACGGAACCGGCGGAACGCGATGATGTTGCCGAACATCGGCGCGTAGCGGAACACCAGCAGGAACAGGACGGGGACCAGCGCCATCGCGTACAGCGGCCAGTCGCGCCGCAGCGCCGCGCGCCACGGCACCTTGCCCGAGGCCCTGCCGCGGCGGGGGCGGCCGGCCGGGCGGCCCCCTGCGCCGCCGGGCGCGGGCGCGCGCTGGTCCCGCCGCTCCTCGGTCACGAGTGCGTCGCCCGTCACTTGAGCTGCGCTCATGTCTCACTCCTTCGTGAGCGGGTGGTGGCCCGGGGGGGGGGCGCCCGGGGGGGGGGGGGGGGCCCCCCCCCGGGGGGGGGAGGGCGGGGTCAGTCCTTCTCGGCGGCGCGCTCACGCGCACCGTTGATCAGGTCCATGTACTGCTGGAGACCCTGGCCCTCGAGCTGGCTCAGGAAGGAGTCCCACTGCGACAGGTCGCGCTGCCCGAGGATGAACTCGAGCGTCGCGGTGTCGACCGAGTCCTTGAGCGGCGTCGCCAGGAGCGACGACTGCTCGAGCTCGGCCTCGTCCAGGGGTGCGCGCGGGAACGGGTCGCGCGGCGTGCGGGACGAGAGCACCGAGTCGATGTACTCGACGAACGCGGGGACGTTGTACGACTCCTTGAGGGCCCGCGACTCGGTGGACCCGGCGAACACGTCGTTGGCGAAGCCGAGGTCCTTCTTGATGTCGATCGTGCCGCTCGGGTTGAGGTTGAGCTGCTTGTGCGTGTACTCGGGGTTCAGCGTGTAGGTGTCGCCGTCCTTCGTGTACGTCTCGCCCTCGACGCCCCACTGGATCATGTCGCGGGCCTCGGGGTTGTAGTACAGCCAGTCGGTGAACTGCAGCAGGTCGCAGAAGTTGGGGTCGTTGACCGCGTCCTGGGTCAGCATGAAGCCGTTCCAGAAGTTGCGGGGCTCGACGACCATGCCGGCGGGGCCGCCGGGGGGCGCGATCTGCTTGAGCTCGTAGTCGGTGACGCCCGCGGCGTCGAGCGCGGTCGCGAACTCCTGCACCGTGCCGGACGCGCCGGACGCCGCGAACACCGTCTCGGCGGCGATCTTCTCGGTGACGGTGCCGCCGCCGTCGTTGGAGTCGGTGAACGACTCGGTGTCGAGCAGCCCGGCCTCGGTGAGGCCGTTGAAGTACTCGACCATCTGCTTGTAGCCCTCGGTGGTGGGCGCGTAGACGAACTCGTCGGCGTCCTCGTCGTACCAGGCGCCGGTGCCGAAGCCCCAGCCGCCGACCGTGCCGAACGAGTGGGCCGCGTAGTTGATCATCGACTGGCCCTCGAAGCCGTCCGCGAGCGGCTTGCTGTCGGGGTACTTGGCCTTGATCATCTCGAGGCCGGTCTGCAGGTCCTCCCACGTCTCGGGCGCGGGCGCCCCGACCTCGTCGAAGACGTCCTGGCGGATGATCAGCGTGAAGACCGGGACCGACACCTCCTGCAGGCCCGGCACCATGTAGTACTTGCCGTCGGCCTGGCGGAGGTTGTCGATCATGTCGCCCAGGTCCCACTCCTCCACGTACTTCTGGAAGTTGGGCATGTACTCGACGTAGTCACTCATGGGGACCACGGCGCCGGAGGCGGCGAACTGCCGCTCGTCGCCCGTGTACGTGAGCGGGATGATCTGGGGCGCGTCGCCCGCGCTGATGAGGAGGCTGCGCTTCTCGGTCGCGTCGCTGAACGGGATGTTCGTCAGGTTGAGCTTGACGTTGGTGCGCTTCTCGATCTCGTCGAAGAACTGCCACGAGTCGGTGACCGGGTAGTCGGGCCAGTCGGTCCACAGCACCGAGAACTCGCGCGGCTCGGAGGCCTTCCAGGGCTGGTCGGCCGCCCCGACCGAGCACTCGAGGTCGGCACCCCCGCCGTCCGCGGTGCTGCCGCCCCCGCTGTCGCCGCTGCCGCAGGCCGCGAGGCCCAGCGTCGCCGCGAGCGCGGCCGCGCCGATGGCCCCGGCACGACGCCGTCGTCCGGCGCCTCCCGTGTACGTCCCGCCGTTGAGCATGTAGGTCTCCTCATCGAGTCCAGGCCCGGGCTACGCCGACCGGGCCGCGGACCGGCCGCCACCGTCCGCCGTCGGGCGGTGGTGCAGGTCCTCGTGCGGGACCCCGGTCGATGCACGAAAAACAGGTTGACGCGACCGGGGACCGATAGTTTCAGGAGGCTAGGTCCCGACATTCACCCCGTCAAGACCCGCGAACCGCCTGTGAAGTAACGATTAAGCGACGGTGGACGGACGCCCAGGTCGAGGTCGCGACGGAGCCGCTGTCGATACTTTCGACAGCGGTGCGTCGACCGCCGCGGGGGCGCCGACCGGACGTCAGCGCTCGGCGGCGACCACCCCCCACGGCCGCGGCGCGCACCACGCGTCGCGCGCCGTGTACGGCACGAGCGGCGGCACGGCGGGCCGCGACGCGACCGGCACGCGTCCCCCGCCGTCGGCGGACGCCAGGAGCGACGTCATCACCTCGAGCACGTGCGCCGCGAGCCCGCCGCTCGCGCGGTGCGCCCCGCCGCCCGGTCCGACGGCGTCGACCATGTCGAGCAGGCCGATCCCGCGGGCCGACCCCGCGTACCCCGCACCCGGCGGGACCGCGTGCCAGCCCGCGTCGGGGGTCCACACCTCGACCTCGCCGTCGAACGCGTTGGGGTCGGGCACCGACACCGAGCCGCGCTCGCCGTGCACCTCGATCGGCCGCGCGCGCGAGCGCCCGCCGTCGAAGCTCACCGTCACGGTCGAGATCGCGCCGCCCGCGTGCTCCAGCAGGCCCGTCACGTGCGTCGCGACCTCGACCGGCACGCGCTCGCCGGCCCGCGGGCCGGACCCGATGACGCGTTCGTCCCGTGCGCGCCCCGCGGCGCCCTGCACGTGCGTCACGGGCCCGAGCAGGTGCACGAGGGCCGTCAGGTAGTACGGCCCCATGTCGAGCAGCGGGCCACCGCCCGCGCGGTAGTAGAAGTCGGGCTGCGGGTGCCAGCCCTCGTGCCCGGGCGACACCCACGTCGCGAGCGCGCTCGACGGCCGCCCGATCGTGCCCGCCTCGACCACGGCGCGCGCCGTCTGCACGCCCGTGCCCAGCACGGTGTCCGGCGCGCACCCGACGCGGACGCCCGCGGCGTGGGCGGCCGTGAGCACGCGTCGCGCGCCCTCCGGCGTGGCCGTGAGCGGCTTCTCCCCGAACACGTGCTTGCCCGCGCCGATCGCGGCGAGCGCGACCTCCTCGTGCGCGAGCGGCACCGTGAGGTTGAGGACCACGTCGACCGCGGGGTCCGCCAGCAGCGTCGCGACGTCGACGGCGCGCGTGCCGGGGTGCTGATCGGCGACCTGGCGGGCGCGGTCCAGGTCGAGGTCCGCGACGGCGACCACGTCGACGCCGCCGTGCGCGGTGAGCGTGTCGAGGTACGTCCGCGAGATGACGCCGACGCCCACGACGCCGATGCCGACGCGGCTCACGCGCGCGCCGCCCAGAGCATGCCGCGCTCGACGATCGTGCGCACCGACGGGTGCTGCAGCACCTCGGGCGTGTGGCCGGGCGTCGCGACGACGATCCGCCCCTTCCCCCAGTGCCGCGTCCACACCGCGGGCGACGTGATCGGCCGGTGCCACGGGTGGTACGGCTGGGTCGGGTGGGTCGTGGTCGCCAGGACGTCGACGAGGTCGTCGTGCAGCACCCAGTACTGCTCGGACTCGAGCTCGAAGTCGTCGAGCCCCGCGGTGATCGGGTGCTCGCGGCCCAGGTCGGTGATCTCGACCGTGTACGGCAGGTAGTTGTCGGTCTCGTCGCCGACGCGCAGCGACGGCTCCTTGCCGGGGTGGGTCGCGAACTGCCCGCCGACCAGCTGCAGGTAGTCCGAGCTGTTGCGGTAGGAGTCGGCGATGCCGCCGTGCCAGCCGACCAGGCCCGTGCCCGCCTCGACGGCGCCGCGCAGGCCCCCGAGCTCGTCGTGGCCGATGCTCGACATCGTCACGCTCTGCACCACCAGGTCGGTGGCGGCCATGACCTCGGCGTCCGCGTAGACCTCGTTGGTCTCGTGGACGTCGACCTCGAAGCCCTGCTCGCGCAGGAACGGCAGGAACAGCTCGGTGGCGGCGACGGGCTGGTGCCCGTCCCATCCGCCGCGGACGACCAGGGCGCGCCTCACGCACCCACCTCCTCGTTCGTGGGTGCTGCGTCCTGGGGACGGACGACGGGCGTGCGGGCCGAGCGGTCGGCCGCGCTGACGGCGACGGCGTCGAGGACGCGCTGCACGTCGAGCGCGTCGTCGAACGTCGGGGACGGGTCGGCGCCCTCGGCGATCGCCCGCACCAGGTCGACGACCTGGTGGGTGAAGCCGTGCTCGTAGCCGATGCCGTGCCCGGCGGGCCACCACGCCGACATGTAGGGGTGGACGGGCTCGGTGACCTGCACGCGGCGGAAGCCCTGCGTGCGGGCGTCGTCGCGCGCGTCGTAGACCTCGAGCTCGTTGCTGCGCTCGTAGTCGAACGCGATCGAGCCCAGCTCGCCGTCGATCTCGATGCGGTTGGCGTTGCGACGGCCCGTGGCCAGGCGCGTGGCCTCGAAGACGCCGAGCGCGCCGCCGTCGAACGACGCGGTGAACGCCGCGGCGTCGTCCACGGTGACGGGGCCGCGCTCGCCGCCGTCGCCGCGCCCGCCGAGGCCGACGTGATCGCCGCCCACCGGGCGGTCGGTGACGAACGTGCGGAGCACCGCCGAGACGTCGGTGATGCGGCGGCCCGTGAGCCACTGCGCGGTGTCGACCGAGTGCGCGGCGATGTCGCCGAGCGTGCCGCTGCCCGCGCGGGTCGCGTCGAGCCGCCACGTCAGCGGCGCGTCGGGGTCGGAGAGCCAGTCCTGCAGGTACTGCGCCCGCACGTGCCGGATCTCGCCCGTGAAGCCCTCGGCGACGAGCCGGCGCGCGAGCGCCAGGGCGGGCGTGCGGCGGTAGCTGAACCCGCACATGGCCAGCACGCCGCGCGTGCGGGCGTCGCGCGCGGCGGCGGCCATGCGCTCGGCCTCGGGCACGGAGTTCGCGAGCGGCTTCTCGCACAGCACGTGCTTGCCGGCCGCCAGGGCGGCCAGGGCGATCGGCTCGTGCGTGTCGCCCGGCGTGCAGATGTCGACGACGTCGACGTCGTCACGCTCGACGACGGCGCGCCAGTCGGTCAGGGCCTCGTCCCAGCCGAACCGGTCAGCCAGGTCGCGCGTGCGGCCGGGGTCGCGGCCGACCACGACCTGCAGGCGGGGGCGACGAGGGAGGTCGAAGAAGGCGCCGGCCGTGCGCCACGCGTGCGAGTGGGCCCGGCCCATGAAGCCGGTGCCGATCAGGGCGACGCGCAGCTCGGACGTGGAGGGTCGCGACAATGGGACTCCCGCGGAGGTTTATCGATCAATCTGGTCCCAGCAGGCTGCCACGACCCCTGGGTCCCGTCAACCGCCCGCGGGGCGTCTGCCATGATCCCCAGCGGAGGTTGCGATGGTCACCATGAGCGACATCGCGCAGCGGACCGGCGTCACCGTGACGACCGTGTCCAACGCGCTGACGGCCCGCGGGCGCGTCTCGGAGGCCACCCGGTCACGGATCCTCGCGGTCGCGGACGAGCTGGGCTACGAGGTCAACCTGACCGCGCGCCACCTGCGCGTGGGCCGCTCGGACACGATCGCGCTCATCGTGCCGTCGGTGCACGACTACTTCGGCGAGATCGCCGACAAGCTCGCCGTGCTCGCCGAGGCCACCGGCCGCCACCTCGTGCTCGAGCGCACGTCCGCCCTCACCGAGTCCGAGCGCGCCGCCATCACGTTCCAGCGCCTGCAGATGTTCGACGGCGTGCTGCTCTCGGCCGTCGGGCTCGACCACGACGACGTCGAGCGCGCCCGCCGCCGCACGCCGCTGGTCGTGCTGGGCGAGCGCCCCATGCCCGCCACGGTCGACCACGTCCGCCTCGCCAACGAGGAGGGCGGGCGCCTGGCCACCGCGCACCTGCTCGAGCACGGCGCGCGCCGCGTCGTCGTGCTGGGCGGGTCGCTCGGCGCCGAGTTCGGCATCTCGCACTCGCGCCTCGCCGGCTGGCGGCAGGCGCACGCCGACGCGGGCGTCGCCGCCGACCCGCGACTCGTCGTCCCCGTGCAGGACTACGACGTCCGCCACGCGCGCGCCGCGCTCACCGCGCTCATCGCCGACGGCGTGCCGTTCGACGCCGTCTTCGCCGTGACCGACATGGTCGCCCTCGGCGCGATGTCGGCGCTGGCCGAGCATGGCCTGCGCATCCCGCAGGACGTGCAGGTCGTCGGTTTCGACGACCTGCTGTTCTCCGACTTCCTGGTCCCCCGGCTCACGTCGGTCGACCCGCACTCGCGCGAGCTCGCCGCGACCGCGATGCGGCTGCTCGAGCAGCGGATGTCCGGGGCCGACGCCGCGCCCGAGCACGTCGTCAACCCCGTGTCGCTCGTGGTGCGGGGGTCGACGCGCGCGGGGTGAGGCGTACGGTGCCTGCTCCGTGCCTGCTCCGGTGGTCAGATGTGGACGTCGCCGCAGAGGTGGACCTCGATGCCCATGCCGTGGAGCATCGCGGCCTTGGCGGTCAGGGCGTTGTCGGCGGTGGTCG
>JAEYNO010000017.1 GCA_023412515.1 Actinomycetes bacterium | reverse complement strand
CCGCGGGCGCGTCGCTCGCGGACGCGTCGGACGGCTCCTCGGCCGACTCCGCGTCGGCCGCCGCCGGGGACGGGACGACGGGGACGGCCGCCGACACCGGGGCGGGCCGTGCCTTGGTGGGACGCGTGGCCTTCGCGGCGGGCTTGGCCGCGCGGGCCTGCGCCGCGGCGCCCTGCGTGCCGCGCGTCGTGCTGGCGCCCTCGGAGTCGGCGCCCGCGGTGCGCGCCTTGCCCTGCGCCTGGTCCTTCTCGAACCGCTCCTCGATGCGTCCGGCCTTCTCGAGCGCCGCGCGGTCGGGGTTGGTGCCGAGCAGGTTGCGCAGCTCGTCGAGGTAGGACGTGATCGACTCGCGCTGCCGGTTGAGGTCCTCGACCTGGCGGGTCGCGGTCGTGCGCTCGCGCTCCGACTCCGTCATGGCGTCGGAGATCTGCTTCTCGGCGTGCTCGCGGGCCTCGGCGACCACGCGGTCGGCGTTGCGACGCGCGTTGGACAGCAGCTCGGCCGCCTGCTTCTCGGCGTCCGTGCGGACCTTCTCGGCGTGCGCGAGGGCCTTGGCGACGCGCTCCTCGGCCTCCTGCGCGTGCGACTCGGCGTCGGCGACGAGCCGCTCGGTCTCGACGCGGGCGGCCTCGTGCCGGTCGGCGTCCTGCTTCTCGGCCGCCTCGTGCTGCGCGGCGATCGCGAGCTCGGCGTCGGCGAGCTGCTGCTCGGCCCGGTGCACGAGCTCACCCGCACGCGTGCGGGCCTCGGTGGTCGCCTCGGTGATCGCGCGCCGCGCCTCGGTCTGCAGGCGCTCGACCTCCAGGCGCGTGCGCTCGCGCAGCTCGGTGGTCTCCCGCTCGGCCGCGGCCCGCGCCTCGGCGGTCTCGCGCTCGGTCGTCGAGCGCAGCTCGTCCGTCTCGCGCTGCGCCGTCTCGCGCAGGTGCGCGACCTCGTGGCCCGTGCGCTCGCGCAGCTCGGTGGTCTCGCGGTCGGCCAGCGCGCGCAGCTGGCTGGCGTACTGCTCGGACTCGGTGCGCAGCGTCGCGACGGCGTCCTCCGCCTCGGCGCGTGCCTGGGCGATCTCGTCCGACGTCGACGCGCGGAGCTCGCCGGCCTCGCGCTCCGCGGTCGCGCGGACGTACGCGGCGTACTGCTCGGCCTCGGTGCGCAGCGCCGCGACCTCGGCGGCGACGCGCTGCTGGAGGGCCGTCGCGTCGCGGTCGGCAGCGGCGCGCGTCGCGTCGGCGTACTCGGCCGCGGCGGCCCGCAGCGCCGTGGTCTCCTCGGCGGCGGACTGCCGCCACGCGGCGACCTCGGCGTTGACCTCCGAGCGCACACGGGCCGCGTAGCGGTCGGCGTCGCCGCGCAGCGCGGCCACCTCGGCCTCGACGCGCTGCCGCAGCTCGGTGGTCTCCTGGTCGGCGCTCTGCCGCAGGTCCTGCGCGTACCGCTCGGTCTCCTCGCGCAGCGCGGTCGTCTCGGCCTCGGTACGGCTGCGGAGCTCGGTCGCCGTGCGCTCGGTCGCGATCCGCAGCTGCGTCGCCTCGTGCTCGACCCGCGCCCGCAGCGTGCCCAGCTCGCGCTCGAGGGACGTGCGGCGCTCGCTCTCCTCGGTCGCGACGGCGCTCTGGATGCGGGCGGCCTCGCGCTCGGCGCTGCCGACCAGCTCCTCGGCGCGGCGCTGGGCCGCGGCCACCGAGCTCTCGGCCTCGGCGTGCGCCGTGGTCCGGACCTCCTCGGCCTCGCGGCGCGCGGTCGCGAGCAGCTCGGCGACCTCGTTCTCCGCGCGGGCGCGCAGCTGGCCGGCGGCGAGCTTCGCGCGGGCGAGGGCGTCGGCGGCCTGCGCGTTCGCCTGCGTCATGACGTCGGAGGACTGCTCCTCCGCCGAGCGCAGCAGCTGCTCGATCCGCGACCCGAGACCCGAGTAGGTAGGCCGCTCGGCCTCCCGCAGCTGGCGGTGCGCCTCGGAGAGCTCGCCCGCGACGCGCAGCTTCTCCGCGTCGAGCGCCTCGACCTGGGCACGCGCCTCCGCCAGCGCCTGCTCGAGCGAGGCGACGGACTCGTCGACCGCGTCGCGGTCGTAGCCGCGGAAGCTGACGACGGGGAACGGGTTCCGGGCTTCGGGCACGAGGGATCCTCCTGGGACGGGGGCCCGGCGGGCGGGGTGGCCGAGGGAGTCCTCGGCGCGCCGGTGCCCCGCAAGGATACGCGGCGGGCACGCCCTGACCAGGGTGCCGCGGTCCCGGGGCGCACCCGGAGAGGACGCTCGTCCAGGAGTCGAGGCGCAGGTCGCGAGGCCACGGGCCGTCGGCGCCGCGTCCGGCGACCGGCGGGCCGCGTGATGTGGACGTCCGGTGCGTGCCGCGTCGGGGTCGTGGGCGGGAGCGGCGCCGGATCCGCCCCGGTTCGGCCCGTGGCGCCGGGTCCGCCTATCCTGGATCGTTCGTCTGCGGAGAGGACTGTGCGTGCTCAAGCGACTCGTGATCGCCTTCGTGGGGCTCGTCGGCGCCGTCGTGATCGCGCTCGGCGTGGCCTCGGCGACGCTGTGGCGTGCCGACGACGTGCTCGTCGCGGACCTGCGCGCCGACGCGCCGATCGTCGTGACGGACCCCGGCGTGCTCGAGCTCGCCGCGACCGAGGTGACGGTCCGGGTCGAGGCCGACGGACCCGTCGTGCTCGCGGTCGGTCGCGACACCGACGTCGACGGGTGGGTCGGCGACGACGCGCACCAGCGGATCACCGGCCTCGCGGGCTGGCACGAGCTCGCGGCGAAGGACGTGGCCGCCCGCGCACCCGAGGCGACGCCCGAGGGCGAGGCGCCCGCCGCACCCGAGGCGACGCCCGAGGGCGAAGCCCCCGCCGAGGGTGAGGCCCCCGCCGAGGATGCTGACGCCGCCCCCGAGGGCGAGGCGCCGGCCGACGCGCAGGCGACCACCGAGGAGCCGGCGGACGCGGCGGCGGCCGACGCCGACCCCGCCGTGCCGAACCCGGCGGGGTCGGACATGTGGGTCGTCGAGGCGTCGGGTGACGGCGAGGCCGAGCTGACGTGGACCCAGCAGCCGGGACGCTGGACCGTGCTCGCGGTGAGCACCGACGGCTCCGCGCCGCGCGTGTCGCTCGCGTGGCCCCAGGAGGTCACGACGCCGTGGCTGTGGCCCGCGGTCGGCGTCGGCTCGCTGCTGGTCGTGCTGGCCGCGGGGCTGCTCGTGCGCGACGTGCGCCGGGCGCGCCGCGGCCCCGAGGCCGACTGGACCCCGGTGCTGACGGGGCCGCTGCCGACGGTCGGTGCCGACGGTGCCCCCGTCCAGCTGACCCGGCGGC
>JAEYNO010000462.1 GCA_023412515.1 Actinomycetes bacterium | reverse complement strand
GTCGCCGACGAGCCGCCCGCGAGCGACCCCGGCGCAGCGCCCAGGCCCGCCGCGAACAGGTCCGCGTCGACGACCTGCACGACCATCACCTCGTGCCGCGTGCGCAGCCGCGCGAGCGCGCGCTCGTCGGCCTCGCCCGGGCGTGCCTCGTCGGTCACGACGACCACGAGGGACCGCCGCGGCGTGCCGCGCAGCACGCGGTCCAGCAGACGCGCCAGGTCGCCCTCGGGCGCGTCGGGGTCGAACGTGCGCTGCACGCGCCGCAGCAGCACCTCCAGGTGCGTCGTCCCCGCACCGGACGGCAGCTCGACCACGCGGCCCGCGTCGCCCGCCACCAGGGACACGCGGTCGCCGCGCTGGTGCGCGAGGTGCGCGACCACGTCGGCCACGACCTGCGCGACCTCGTGCTTGGGCTCGCCGCCCGCCGACGTCGCGGTCATGTGCCGACCGGTGTCGACGACCAGCACGAGCGTGACGTTCGACGTCTCGACGTACCGCTTGACCACGGGCTGCGCCGAGCGCGCCGACGCGCGCCAGTCGATGTCGCCCACGTCGTCGCCCGGCGTGTAGACGTGCAGGTCGTCGACCTCGTCGCCGTGGCCCTTCCACACCGCGCGGTGCCGTCCGTCGAGCAGGCCCGTGGCGCGCCGGAGCGTGGGCAGCTCGAGGCGCGCGCGCACGAGCGCGAGGCGGGACCGGGCGGGCACGGGGCTCAGGGCACCGGGACGGCGTCGAACACCGACGTGATGATCGACTCGGTCGACACGTCGTCGGCGATCGCGTCGAACGTGCGCACGATGCGGTGGCGCAGCACGGCGTTGCGCAGCGTGTGGACGTCGTCGGGGACGACGTGCCCGCGGCCCGCCCGCAGCGCGACGGCCTGCGCGACCCGCATGAGCGAGATCGACCCGCGGGGGCTCGCGCCCATCCGCACCAGCCGGTCCAGGCCCGGGACCTTCACGGGGCCGCGGCCGCGCGTGGTCGCGACGAGGTCGACGACGTACCGGCGGATCGACGCGTCGACGTACACCTGGTCGACCAGACGCTGCAGCCACGCCACCTCGTCGAGGCCCAGCCGGTCCGCGTCGAGCGGGCGGACCATGCGGCCGTCGGAGATGCGGTCGAGGATCTCGACCTCCTCCGCGGCGTCCGGGTAGTCCAGCACCTCCTTGAGCAGGAACCGGTCCATCTGCGCCTCGGGGAGCACGTGCGTGCCCTCCTCCTCGACCGGGTTCTGCGTGGCCAGCACCATGAACGGCGACGGCACGGCGTGGATCTCGCCCGCGATCGTGGTCTGCCGCTCCTGCATCGCCTCGAGCATCGCGGACTGCGTCTTGGCCGACGAGCGGTTGATCTCGTCGAGCAGCACGACGTTGGCGTGCACCGGGCCCAGCTGCGTCGTGAACTGCGACGTGCCGTAGTTGAAGACCTGCGTGCCCACGATGTCCGACGGCATGAGGTCGGGCGTGCACTGGATGCGGTGGAACGACCCCGACACCGCGTGCGCGAGCGTCTGCGCGGCCGTCGTCTTGGCGAGCCCGGGCACCGACTCGAGCAGCACGTGCCCGCCGCACATCAGCGCCACGACGAGCGACGTGCGCAGCTGCCGCTGCCCGACGACGCGCTGGTCGAAGACCGCGTCGATGCGCTCGCACAGCGCGATCGCACGGTTGCGGTCGGACGGGGAGACGGTGTCGCGAGTCACGGCGGGCAGGTTACCTGTGACAACGCCCGCCCGCGCGCCCGGGCGTGTCGGACGGGTGACGCGTGTTGCGGTCCGGCGTCGGCCGCACCCGCCGGCACCGTCCGCCCACCCACCACCCCGTCACCCGGTCCGACGCGGGGTTCGGCCGCTTCTGGAGGCCCGGTAGCGGCACGACCCCGCGCTCGGCGGTGGTCCCCCCCGGGAGTGCGGCTCGGTGAGGACGCGGGACGGGGGTGGGTCAGACGAGCCAGGTGCGGACCGTGTCGACGACGGGCGGGTCGGCGGGGGCGTGCCCGCCGGGGACCGTGACGAGCGTGACCGGTCCCGCGAGCGCCGCGAGGTGCGCGGTCAGCTCGGCGGGGCTGCCGTAGGGGTCGCTCGCACCGCTCACCGCGAGCACGGGCACCGCGACGCGCGGCAGGTGCGCGACCCGCACCGTCTCGGGCTTCGCGGGCGGGTGCAGCGGGTACGACAGCAGCAGCAGGCCCGCGACCGCCAGCCCGTCGGCGACCGCGACCGAGCACATCCTCCCGCCGAACGAGCGCCCGCCGACCACGAGCCGATCGGTCCCGACGCCGAGGTCGGCCGCGAACGCCGTCGTCTCCTCGACAACCCGGGCCGGGGCGGCCTTCGAGCCACGCGGCAGGTCGACGCGTCGGACCGGCACACCCGCGGCAGCGAGGGCCGCGTCGAGCGCGACGAGCGTCGCGTGGTCGCGCGTCGCGCTCGCGCCCGGTGTCAGGAGCACGCCCGCGACGTCCGCCGGCCCCGGTCCGTCCCGCAGCACCCGCACGTCCGCCATCCCTGCATCCTCTCGCCCCCGACCGCACCGCACCGTGGCACGGGCGTCGCCGGATCAGGGCCTCGTGCACGCGCGACGGGGGCGGACGTCGCGCGTACGGACCACGCGGTGCGCCCAGCTGGGCTGGATCGCTCTCTCGCGGGTGGGGTGGGCCTGCTCTCTCGCGGGTGGGTGTGCTGGATCGCTCTCTCACGGCGGGGGTAGAGCTGCCCGTTCGCGGGTGGGGTGTGCTGGATCGCTCTCTCGCGGGGGAGGTGTGGACCTGCCCGTTCGCGGGTGGGTGTGCTGGATCGCCCTCTCGCGCGCCGGGGAGGGGGCTGGCCGGCGGGTGTGCTGGATCGCTCTCTCGCGCCGGGGAGGGGGGCGGCCGGTGGAGGTGCTGGATCGCCCTCTCGCGGGTGGGGTGGGCGGGCGGTCAGGTGGTGGCGAGGAGGTCGCGCACCAGGGCCGGGACGGCCTCGTCGATGGGCGCGCGCACGACCTCGTCGGCGAGGTGGTCGTACGGCGTGGGCTCGGCGTTGACGACCACGAGGCGCGCGCCCGCGTCGACCGCGAGCGGCGCGAGGCCCGCGACGGGGTGCACCGACAGGGTCGTGCCGACCGCGACGAACGTGTGCGCGTCGGTCGCTGCCGCGACCGCACGCGCCAGGGCGTCGTCGGGCAGCAGCTCCCCGAAGTACACGACGTCGGGCTTGAGCACGCCGCCGCACGCCGTGCACGCCGGGTCCGGCTCCGCAGCCAGCCGGTCGAGCACGTCGCGCGTCGGGACCGTCGCGCCGCAGCGCAGGCACGACGTCGTCGCGAGCGACCCGTGCAGCTCGACGACCGACCCGGGGTCGGCACCCGCGGCCTGGTGCAGGCCGTCGAAGTTCTGCGTGAGCGTCGCGATCAGCGCCCCCGCGCGCTCGAGCTCGACGAGCGCACGGTGCGCGGGCGTGGGTCGCGCGTGCCACACCGGGTGCCCGGCCCACGTGCGCCAGCCGCGCTCGCGGACGCCCGCGTCGCGCACGTACCGGTCGATCTCGAGCAGGTCCGCCGCGGCGGGGTCGCGGGTCCACACGCCCTGCGGCCCACGGAAGTCGGGCACGCCCGAGGACGTCGAGATGCCCGCACCGGTCAGCACGGTGACGGTCGGGGCGTGGTGGTGGTGCGGCACGGTGCTCCTGGGGATCGGGTCCGTCGTCGAGCGTAGGCGCCCGCGCAGGGTCGCACGTGCGGGCGGGCGTGCGCTGCTCGTCCACCGCCGACCCCCGTCACGGGTGGCCGTCGGCGACGGGCGAGCTCGTGATCGGTGGCCGAGCCCGTGATCGGTCGCCCTGCCGCGGGTGCTCACGCGACCGATCGCGGGGTGGACGGGCGACGGACGACGTGCGACGGGTGACGGGTGACGGGGTCGGACCCCAGGTCGCCGGTCGGTCATCCGTACCTGGTCGCCGACACCGTGATCGGTCGCCGTCCCGGCGTCGGGTACGCGACGGATGACGGGGTCGGCGACGTCCGCGGGGACGGTGGGTAGCGTGGGCACGTGGACGTGAGCGGACGACCCGGCGGGGACGACGGCGCGCGCGGACGCGTCGTCATGCAGGTGCGGTGGTCGGACGTCGACCTGTTCGGGCACGTCAACAACGCCGCGTTCCTGCGGTACCTCGATGACGCGCGGTTCACCCTGTTCCTGCGCATGGGCGTCGACGAGGCCGGTGCGATGACCGCGTCGCTGCTGGTCGTCGTCAAGCACGAGATCGACTACGTCGCGCCCATCCGGTTCCGCCTCGCGCCCGTCGTGGTCGAGGTGTGGGTGCCGCGCCTCGGGCGCTCGTCGGTCGACTTCGCGTACGAGGTGCTCGACGGCGACGGGCCCGACGCGGGCGTCGCGCTGCGTGCGCGCTCGCGCATGGTGCAGCTCGACCGCGCGACGCACACGCCGCGCCCCTTCACCGACGAGGAGCGCGCGACGTTCGCGGCGTTCCCCGGGCCCTCGCCGGAGCTGCGCGGCTGGTGACGCCGCGACCGTCGACCGTCCGGACCCGTCGACCGTCCGGACCCGTCGACCACCCGGTGACCGCTCGCACCCGGTGACCGCTCGCACCCCGTGACCGCCGGCCGCCCGTCGCGGTTGTCCGGGATCGTCCGGACCCGCTCCCGTCGGGTGCATCCCGGTCCGCGCCCCGGCGAGCATCGTCCACGGGGTGAGCGGTGTGCCTGCCGCCCCGTGGACGACGCGCGACCCCGCGCGCGCCGGAGACCGGGAGGACCCATGGGACGCATCACGCGCGTGGCGGGCGCGGCGGCGGTGCTGGCGCTGCTCGTCGCCGGCTGCACGGCGGCGGACGAGCCGGACACGACCATCACCGACGCGGCGACGCCCGAGCCCGGCCCCGGCTCGCTGACCATCCGCTGGCTCGCGTACACCGGGTCGGGCGAGGGGGCGGTCGGCGAGACCGAGCTGACCCGCCGCCCGCACGACGACGGCGACTTCCGCGTCGAGTTCTCCGAGAACGAGGTCGGCGGCATCGGACCCGCCGCGCAGGCCGGTGCGTGGAACGCGGCGATCGTGTCGACGCTGCTGCTGGGGCTGCCGTTGAGCGGCGAGTTCCGGTTCGAGACGAGCGGGCGCGTCGACGGCCCGAGCGCGGGCGCCCTGACGACGGCCGGGCTGATCGCGCTGCAGCGCGGCGACACGTTCCTCGACGACGTCACGATGACGGGCACGATCAACCCGACCGGCACGATCGGCCCCGTCGGCGGCATCCCCGAGAAGGTGCAGGCCGCGGCCGACGAGGGCTTCACGACCGTCCTCGTGCCGCTGGGGCAGCGCAACTCGCCGAACCAGGCAGGCGAGGTCGTCGACGTCGTCCGGCTCGGGGACCGCGAGGGCGTCGAGGTGATCGAGGTCGGCGACGTCTACGAGGCGTACGGCCACCTCACGGGCGAGCCGCTCGAGGCGCCGCGCCCGGGCAGCGACCCGCGGCTGTCGAACCAGTCGTACGACAAGGTGTCGGCGCAGGTCGAGGCGACCCTCGCGCGGTACGACACGGCGTTCCGGCGGTTCGAGGCGCTGCCGGCGGAGATCCGCACGACGCTCGCGTCGTCGGGCCTGCTCGACGCGGCCGCGACGGCGTCGGTCGACGCGCGGGACCTCGCGCAGCAGGGCCAGCAGGCCGGCGCGTTCCTCGAGGCGCAGCAGGCCGCGATGCTCGTCGAGACGCTCGTCGGCGCCGGGGAGTGGATGACGCCGCTGTTCACGCAGGGCCTGCCGGGTCTCGAGCTGCTGTTCCGCGACGCGCTCGACCTGGGCCCGACCAGCGCGCGCGTGACGTCGTTCCTCGACCAGCTCTCGACGTACTCGCCGCGCACCGTCGCCGACGTCGAGGGGCTCGTGCAGGGGTACGCGGGCACGTTCGACGCGTACTCGCTCATGGTGTTCGCCCACCAGATGATCGAGAGCATCAAGGCCCGGTCCGACGCGGGCGGCTACGCGTCGCTCGAGCAGCTGTTCACCGACCTGTCGGGGCCGCTGCTGTACGCGCGGCTCAGCGAGGCGATGCTCACGTCGACGCAGGCGACGTTCGAGCTCGGCCGCGACAACCCGGGCACGCCCGTGCACGAGGACGTCGACCTGGGGGCGGTCGGCGACTTCTTCCGCCGCGGCGCGGACGCCAACCACACGGCGTTCCGCGAGATCGTCGTCGCGCCGCTCGCGCAGCAGCACGGGCTGAGCGAGGAGGACGTGCTCGCGCGGCTGGCCGGCGCCGACATGGCGGTCGCGTACGCGACCGTCGAGCGCAACCTGCTGCCGGTGATCACCGACTACATCGGCGAGGGCAAGCCGAACGCGGACTACGCGGCCCTCGCGTACGGCGTCACGAACTACGTGCGCAACGCGGGCCTCATCGACAAGTACTACAACAACGCCGACCTGGGCCCGGGCTTCGAGATCACGGGCGTGCGGTGGCAGGCGGCGCTCAACCGCGCCCTCGACCTGGGCCGCCAGCAGCTCGGTGCCGAGGTCGACGCGCTGCGCGCGCAGGACGTCGACCCCGTGCTGGGCGTCGGGTCGTACGAGGCGGCCGGCGTCATGCGCAACGGCACCGACTCCGAGCGGTTCAGCGCCGTGAACCAGTACGCGTCGGGCTTCGTGACCGCGCGGATGATCTCCTACCTCACCGGCCGCGACCTCGCCGAGGCCGTCGACTGAGGCGGCAGGTCGTTCAGGCCGGGTCCGTCGCGAGCGAGCCGTCGTGCGTGGGCCCGGCCGGCAGGCCCAGGGCCGCGAGCCCGGCGGCCGCCCGCGCCGCCTCGTGGGGGTGCCGCAGCTCGGCCGCCAGGTCGGCGGCCGTGCGGTAGCCCGCCGCCGCGAGGTCCTCGCGGCCCAGTGCACGGTGCGTGTCCGCCAGGTTGTTGAGCACCGACGCCTCGAGGTGCGGGTCACCGATGCGGCGGCCCTGCGCGAGCGCCTGCCGGTGGTGGTCGGCGGCCGCGTCGTGGTCACCCGTCGCGTCGAGCGCGATGCCCAGGTTGGTCAGCGCGTACGCGACGACCCGGTCGTCGCCGCACGCGCGGCCGATCGCCAGCGCCTCGCGCGCGGTGGCCAGCCCGTCGGCCGCGTGCCCGAGCGCGAGCAGCACGTCCGAGAGGTTGACCAGCGCGTTGCCCTGACCCTCGCGGTCGCCGGTCGACGCGCTCTCGGCGGCGGCGCGACGGTGCTCGGCCGCGGCCTCGTCGAGCCGGTCGAGTCGGCGCAGCACGATCGCCAGGTTGTCGCGCGCACGCCCGGCGTCGCGGACCCGCCCGCCGGCCACGAGACCGTCGAGCAGCTCGCGCAGCAGCGCCGCCGCCTCGTCGTAGCGCCCGGTCTGCGCCGCGGCGATCGCGAGCGCCTGCGTGCAGTCCTCGACCTGCGCGCGCACGCCGTGCCGCTCGAACCCGCGGCGCGCGGCCGTGAGGAGCGCCGTCGCGTCGTCCCACTCGGCCCGCCACACGCTGAGCCGCCCGAGCGCGAGCGTCGCGCGCAGCACGCCGATCTCGTCGCCCGCCGCGCGTGCGACGTCCCGCGCGCGCTCGTGCAGCAGGCGCGCGGCGTCCCACCGCGAGTACTGGTTGAGCGCCCACGCGAGCGCCTCCGACAGCTCGACGACCTGCTCCGGGTCCGGCCGGGTCGCGGGGTCGACGAGCAGCAGCACGTCGGCGGTGAGCCGGTCGAGCCACGCGCGGGCCTGCCGCGCGTCCACGTCGGGCCAGCCGGTGCGCGTGCGGCTCGTGAGGCGCACGCGGTCGCCGCCGAGCGCGTGGTGCACCGCCCACGCGCGCTGCACCCACAGCT
>JAEYNO010000454.1 GCA_023412515.1 Actinomycetes bacterium | reverse complement strand
CCTCACGCCGGCGGGCCACGCGCTCGCGGACGCCGCGCTCGACGTCGCGGTCGCCCTCGAGCGCGCCCGCGCGGCGTGCGACGCGTTCGTCGCGAGCCCCGGCGGGACCGTCACGGTGAGCGCGTTCTCGAGCGGTGCGCAGCTGCTGCTTCCCGGCCTGCTGGGCCGCGTGGCGGCCCTCGACGGCCTCACGGTCGAGTGCGCGGACGAGGACGTCGCGCAGGACAGGTTCGTCACGCTCACCGACCGCTTCGACCTCGTCGTGGCGCACCGCCCGGACGGAGGGGCGGGGTGGGGCCCCGACGTCGTGGTCGAGCCGCTCCTGCGCGAGCCGCTCGACGTGGCCGTGCCGTGCGACCACCCGCTCGCGGCCGGCGGGTCCGTCGCGCCCGCGGACCTGGTTGGCCTGCCCTGGATCGCCGTGCGCGCGGGGTTCCCCGTCGCTCGCGTCCTCGACGAGCTCACGGTCCGCACGGGCGTCGAGCCGCGGGTCGTGCACCGCATCAACGACTTCCACGTCGTCGAGGCGCTCGTCGCCGCGGGGCGCGGCGTGAGCCTGCTGCCCCGCTTCACGACGCGCGCGGGGCCGGGGTCCGGTCTGCGGCTGCTGCCGCTGCGCGACGTGCGCGCGGGGCGCCTGGTCGAGGTGCTGCTGCGCCCGGACCGCGCCCGCCGGGTCGCGGTGCAGCGCGTGCTCGCCGAGCTGCGGGCGCTCGCCGCGGAGGTCGTGGCGTCCACGTCCTGACCTCGGTGTCAGGATGTGGACACGCTTCCACCCGCGCGGGTGAACCTCGGCGTGCGGACCCCGCCCGTGGTGCGGCGGCGGCCGCGGGACTCGTCGCGAAAGGGGCGAATCACCGGTACGGTCCCACGCCGTGACAGTGCCATCGACGGACGACGGGCGCACCGCCGCGCCCGCACCCGGCAGCACCGTGCCGGCCCTCGGTCCGCGGGGTCTGCCCCAGCGCGTCCCCGGGCTGCCCGTGCGGCAGCGCGACCGGGTCTCGCTCGAGACCCTCCGCGCCACGTTCGCCGGGCTCCAGCAGGTCGACGAGCTCGCACGCCCCGCGGTCGCGCTCGAGCCGCCGGCGGACCTGCCGCCGGTGTGGCCGCCCGTCACCGGTGCCCTGCCCCGCGTCGGAGGCTGATCCACCCCGAGGGGTGCGTCGGTCAGTGCGCGGGGCCGAGCACGCGGTCGACGTACGCGTTGCGGAACGTCCCCGTCGGGTCGACGCGCGCACGCACCCGGTTCGCGTCCGCGAGCCGCGGGTACAGCCGCGCGAGCGTCCCGTGGTCGAGCCCGTGCATCTTGCCCCAGTGCGGGCGCCCGCCGACGGCCGCGACGATCCGCTCGGCGGCGTCGAAGTACCGGCCGTGCGGCAGCCGGTGGTACTGCTGGACCGCGACGTAGGCCGTCTCGCGGCCGTGCGCCGTCGACAGCCACACGTCGTCCGCGGCCGCGAACCGGACCTCGAGCGGGAAGGGCACGTGCGCCCCGGTCGCGCGGAACCACGCCGCGAGCTCGCGCACGACGTCCCTCACGGACTCGCGGGGCACGGCGTACTCGGCCTCCCGGAACCGGACGCGCCGCCGCGACACGAGCACCTCGTGCGACGCCGCGGTGTACGTGCGCGGCGGCAGCCCGGCGGTCTGGAACCGGTTGAGCGCCGGCGTCAGGCGCCGGCTGCGGGTCGCGACCTCCTGCGCCGCGCCGAACGCCACGTTCGCGAGCAGCTCGTCGTCGAGCACGTGGCGCCACGTCGGCAGCGGGCGGTCGACGTCGTCCGTGACGTCGTTGCGCTTGGTGAGCGTCGTCGCCGTGTGCGGGAACCAGAAGAACTCGAAGTGGTCGTGCCCGTCGACCAGGTCGTCGAGCCCCTCGAGCACCGCGGGCAGCGGCATGGCCTCCTCGCGCGCCAGCAGCCGGTACGCCGGCACGACCTCGAGCGTCACGGCCGCGAGCACCCCCGCCGTGCCGAGCCCGAGCCGCGCGAGCTCGAACAGCTCGGCCTCGTGCGTGCGCGACGCCTCGACCACGTCGCCCGCGGCCGTCACCACGCGCAGCCCGACGACCTGCGTCGGGAGCCCGCCGAGGCGCGCGCCCGTGCCGTGCGTACCGGTGCTGATCGCGCCCGCGACCGACTGGCGGTCGATGTCGCCGAGGTTGCGCATCGCCAGGCCGCGGGCGGCGAGCCCGCGGTTGAGGGCGTGCAGGCGCATGCCGGCGCCCACGGTCACGTGGCTGGTGCCGTCCGGCCGCGGCGCGACGCGCTCGAACCGGGACAGCGCGTCGAGGTGCACGTGGACGCCGTCGGTCACGGCGGCGCCCGAGAACGAGTGCCCGGCGCCCACGGCGCGCAGCCGCTCGCCCGACGCGGTGGCGGCTACGACCTCGGCGACCAGCTCGTCCAGGTCGCGCGGCCGGGCGACCCGCCGCGGCACGGCGCTCTCGGTGCGCGCCCAGTTGCGCCAGCGCTCCGGCCCGGTGCTGCCGGGCGCGTGTCCCCCCATCCTGCGAGCATGGGATTGGGCGGCCGTCCAAGTCAAGTGTGTGAGACCCTTGACTAACGTCATGACGGCCGATGAGATTATCCTCGGGACGAGTGACGTCACGGCGCCCGGGGGGGTGCGCCGGTCGTCGCCGCGAGGAGGAACCATGAACCGTCTACCGGTCGCCGAGCGACGCGAGCAGCTCATCGAGGCGGCGCTGGTCGTCGCGTGCCGTGACGGGGTCGACGGTGCGACCGTCCGCGCCGTCGCCGCCGAGGCAGGTGTCTCGCTGGGAGTCGTCCACTACTGCTTCCGTGACAAGGACGAGCTGCTGCGCGCCATGGCGCACACCATCACGCTGCGCAACACCGCGCGCGGCGAGGCCGAGATGCCCGAGTCGGCGCCCGTCGCCGACCTCATCATGGGCGTGCTCGACACCGTGTGGGCCAACATCCGCGCGACGCGCGGTCCGCAGCTGCTCACGTACGAGCTGACGACGACGTCGCTGCGCCACCCCGAGCTCCGCCAGGTCGGCGTGGACCAGTACACGTACAGCTGGGCGGTCGCCGAGCACTTCCTCGAGGAGGTCGAGCGCGCCGGGAACGTCGTGTGGCGCGTGCCGCGGCACCTCGTCGCACGGTCGATCATCGCGGCGGTCGACGGGTTCTCGCTCGCGTGGCTCGTCGACGGCGACGACGAGGCCGGCTACCAGGGCCTGCGGCTGTTCGCCGAGCACCTCGCGACGCTCGCGGTGCCGGTCGACGAGTCCGCGCTGCTCGGTGGGGCGGCCGACGCCCCCGGGCGTGACGCCGACGGGTCCCACCTCGCGTCGCCCGTGGCACCGTCAGGGGTAGCGTCCCTGGCATGACGTCGACCCCCGTGCGTCCCCCGGCCGCCTCCGCCCCGTCCGACGGCGGCACCGACCCGGCGGGACGCACCGTGGGGCAGCGCCTCGACGCCGCCACGACGGGGCGTCCGGGGCCGCTCGTGGTCGTCGACCTCGACGCGCTCGAGGCCAACGCGGCCGACGTCGCGCGCCGCGCGGGCGGCGTGCCCGTCCGGGTCGCGAGCAAGTCCGTGCGGGTCCGGCACGTGCTCGAGCAGGTGCTCGCGCACCCCGGGTTCGCGGGCGTGATGGCGTACGCGGCCGCGGAGGCGCGCTGGCTCGTCGGTCACGGCGTCCGGGACGTCCTGCTCGGCTACCCCACGGTCGACACCGTCGCGATCGACGCGATCGCCGCCGACGCCGACGCCGCGGCGGCCGTGACGTTCATGGTCGACGACACCGCGCAGGCCGACCTGCTCGCGTCCGCCGCGCGCCGCCACGACCGCACGCTGCGCGTGTGCCTCGACGTCGACGCGTCCCTGCGCGTGGGGCGGGGACCGCTCGCCGTGCACCTCGGCGTGCGCCGCTCGCCGGTCCGCACCCCGGCGCAGGCCGCCGCGCTCGCCACCGCCGTGCAGGCCCGCGGCGGGCTCGAGGTGCGCGGCGTCATGTTCTACGAGGCCCAGGTGGCCGGCCTGCCCGACACGTCGCTCGCGGTCCGGCTCGTCAAGGCCGCGTCGGTGCGCGAGCTCGCCGTGCGGCGCACCGCCGTCGTCGACGCGGTCGCCGACGCGCTCGGCCGGCCGCTCGCGCTCGTGAACTCCGGAGGCACGGGCTCGATCGAGGTCAGCGCGTCGGCCCCGGCGGTCACCGAGGTGACGGCCGGTTCGGGGCTGTTCGTGCCCACGCTCTTCGACGGGTACCGCGCGTTCCGCCCGCGGCCCGCCGCGTACGTCGGTCTCGACGTCGTGCGCATCCCGGGCGACGGGTGGGCCACCGTCTTCGGCGGCGGCTACGTCGCGTCCGGCCCGGCGACGCCGACGCGCCTGCCGCGTCCCGTCTGGCCGGAGGGGCTGCGGCTCGCGCCGCGCGAGGGGGCGGGCGAGGTCCAGACGCCGCTGCGCGTCCCCGCGCGGGCCGACCTGCGCATCGGCGACCGCGTGTGGTTCCGGCACGCCAAGGCCGGCGAGGTCATGGAGCGGTTCGCCGAGGTCCACCTGGTGCGCGGCGACCGCGTGGAGGTCACCGTCCCCACCTACCGGGGCGAGGGCGTCTGCGTCGGCTGACGTCGCCGCGCAGGTCCGGGTCGGTCGCGGGGGTCCCGCGCCGGTAGCCTGGGCGGGTGACTCTGCGGCTGTTCGACAGCGGCACCCAGGCGGTGCGTGACTTCGTCCCCCTCGTCGAGGGCCGGGTCGGCATCTACCTGTGCGGTGCCACGGTGCAGTCGCCGCCGCACGTGGGGCACGTGCGGTCCGCCGTCGCGTTCGACGTGCTCGTGCGGTGGCTGCGGCGGCAGGGGCAGCGCGTGACGCTGGTCCGGAACGTCACCGACATCGACGACAAGATCCTCGCCAAGGCCGCCGCGGCCGGGCACGAGTGGTGGGCGTGGGCGCTGACCAACGAGCGCGCCTTCACGTCCGCGTACGACGCGCTCGGCGTCCTCCCGCCCGACTACGAGCCGCGCGCCACCGGGCACGTGCCGGCGATGCTCGCGCTCATGGAGCGGCTCGTCGAGCGCGGGCACGCGTACGTGGCGGGCCCGGGCGACGTGTACTTCGACGTGCGGTCGTGGTCCGACTACGGCTCGCTGACCAACCAGCGCGTCGACGACATGACCGACGTGCCGGACGACGCGGGCTCCGGCAAGCGCGACCCGCACGACTTCGCGCTGTGGAAGGCGCCGAAGCCCGGCGAGCCCGCGACCGCGGCGTGGGACACGCCCTTCGGTCGCGGTCGCCCCGGCTGGCACCTCGAGTGCTCGGCGATGGCGCACCGCTACCTCGGCGAGACGTTCGACATCCACGGCGGCGGACTGGACCTGCGGTTCCCGCACCACGAGAACGAGCAGGCGCAGTCCCGGGCGGCCGGCTACGGGTTCGCGCGCCACTGGCTGCACAACGGCTGGGTCACGCAGGGCGGCGCGAAGATGAGCAAGTCCCTCGGCAACGGCCTGCTGGTCAGCGCCGTGCTCGAGAAGGCGCCCGCGGCGGTGGTCCGGTACGCGCTGACCGCCGTGCAGTACCGCTCGATGCTCGAGTGGACGGACGACACGCTCACCGAGGCGGCCGCCACGTGGGACCGCCTGGCCGGGTTCGTGCAGCGCGCGACCGAGCGGGTCGGTGCCGTGCCGGCCGCGGAGGTCGCGACGGCCGCGCTGCCCGCGGCCTTCGGCGCCGCGCTCGACGACGACCTCAACGTGCCTGCCGCGCTCGCGGTCGTGCACGAGACCCTGCGGGCGGGCAACACCGCGCTCGCCGCGGGCGACGACACCGCCGCGCGCGACGCGATGGTCGCGCTGCGGGGCATGCTCGACGTGCTGGGTCTCGACCCCGCGTCGTCGCAGTGGGCCACCACCGGCGGCGACGACCGCACGGCGCGCGCCCTCGACGCGCTCGTGCGTGCCGAGCTCGACGCGCGTGCCGCGGCGCGTGCCGCGCGCGACTGGGCCGCGGCCGACGCGATCCGCGACCGGTTGACGGCGGCGGGCGTCGTCGTCGAGGACTCACCGACGGGTGCGCGCTGGACGCTCGCGGCACCCGTGACCGACACGACGGAGGACTGATGGCCGGCAACTCGCAGCGCCGCGGCGCGACCCGCAAGGCGGGGACCAAGAAGGGCGCACGCGTCGGGACCGGCGGGCACAGCCGCCGCGCGCTCGAGGGCAAGGGCCCCACGCCCAAGGCCGAGGACCGCCCGTACCACGTGGCGCACAAGCGCAAGGTCGCGGCTGAGAAGGGCGCGACCGGCGGGCGGGGCACGTCCGGACGACCGTCGGCGGGGGCCGCGCGCTCGGCCGCGGGGCGCAAGGGCGGCCGGACGTCCTCGACCCACGAGATCGTCGGCGGGCGCAACTCGGTGCTCGAGGCGCTCCGCGCCGGCATCCCGGTCTCGACCGTCTACGTCGCGTCGCGGCTCGAGGCGGACGACCGCACCAAGGAGATCGTGTCGATCGCCGCGGACGCGGGGTACCCGCTGCTCGAGGTCAGCCGCGCCGAGCTCGACCGGCTCACCGACGGCGCGGTGCACCAGGGCGTCGCGATCCAGGTGCCGCCGTACGACTACCTCGACCCCGACGACCTGCTCGACACGGCGGAGGCGTCGCAGACCGCGCCGCTGATCGTCGCGCTCGACGGCGTGACGGACCCGCGCAACCTCGGTGCGGTGCTGCGCTCGGCCGGGGCGTTCGGCGCGCACGGCGTGCTCGTGCCCGAGCGGCGCGCGGCCGGTGTCACGGCGTCGGCGTGGAAGGTGTCGGCGGGTGCCGCCGCCCGGGTCCCGGTGGCCCGCGCGACGAACCTGACGCGCGCGCTGCAGGACCTGCGCGCCGCCGGGGTGTTCGTCGTCGGCCTCGACGCGGGCGGCGACGTGCCGCTGGGTGAGCTGCCGTTCGCGACGGACCCGCTCGTGCTCGTCGTCGGCTCCGAGGGCAAGGGCCTGTCGCGGCTCGTGCGCGAGCAGTGCGACGCGATCGCGTCGATCCCCATCGCGTCGGCCGTCGAGTCGCTCAACGCCGGCGTCGCCGCCGGGATCGCGCTGTACGAGGTCGCGCGCCAGCGCGCCTGACGCGCCCCGCCCCGGCCGGCGTCAGCCGATGAGCCGGTCGGGGTCCAGGTCGTCGTCGACGCGCGGGGTCTCGCCCGTCTCTCCGTCGCGCAGGTCCTCGGCGCGCGTGCCGAGGACGGCCTGCTCGTCGGGCCGGCTCGGCAGGATGTGCCGCACGTAGCTCGCGGCGACCTCCGTCATCGGCACGTCGCGGTCCTCCTGCTGCGACAGGTACCAGCGGTGGTCGAGCAGCTCGTGGTAGATCTGCGCGGGCTCGAGCTTGCGGCGCAGCTCGCGCGGCACGCTGCGCACCGCGGGCTCGAAGATGTCCGTCAGCCAGTCGTGCGCGACGAACGCCTCGTCGTCGGCCTGCCGGTCGGTCGCGGCGCGGTACTCGTCGAGGTCGTTGAGCAGGCGGCGGGCCTGGTTCTCCTGCACGTCGAGGCCCGTCAGGCGCATGAGGCGACGCGAGTGGTGCCCGGCGTCGACGACCTTGGGCTGGATGCGGACGGTCGTGCCGTCGAGGTCGGTCGTGATGTCGAGCTCGCCGACGTCGAAGCCGAGGTCGTTGAGCCGGTCGATGCGAGCCTGCACGCGCCAGCGCTCGCCGTAGCCGAACGCCTCGACCTCGGTGAGCGCGCGCCACAGCTCGTCGTAGCGGACCACGAGCGCCTCGCCGATCGCGACGACGTCCTCGTCCTCGTCGAGGAACTCGCCGGCCTGCAGGTCCATGAGCTCGCCGATGATGTTGACGCGCGCGACCTCGAGGTCGTACGCGCGCTGCCCCGGGCTGAGCCGGTCGTGCAGGTCGCCGGTCTCGGCGTCCACGAGGTAGGCGGCGAACGTCTCGGCGTCGCGGCGGAACAGCGTGTTCGACAGCGACACGTCACCCCAGTAGAAGCCCGCGAGGTGCAGGCGGACCAGCAGCACGGCGAGCGCGTCGATGAGGCGCGTCGCGGTGTCGGGCCGCAGCGCCTGGCTGAACAGCGCGCGGTACGGCAGCGAGAACTGCAGGTGCTGCGTGATGAGCACCGCCTCGAGCGGTTCGCCGTCGGGCGACCGGCGGCCCGTGATGACGCCGACGGGCTCGACGCTCGGCACCTCGAGCTTGCGCAGCTGGCGCAGCAGCTCGTACTCGCGGTACGCGACGGTCTCGCCGATCTCCTTGATCGCGATGACCCGCCCCGAGAGCCGCGCGAACCGCACGATGTGCCGCGAGATGCCGCGCGGCAGGGCCGCGAGCATCTCGGTGGGCCAGTCCTCGAGCGGCACGTCCCACGGCAGGTCGAGCAGCGCGGGGTCCGGGTTCGCCGCCGTGATCTGCAGGCGCTGCGCCGTTCCGCTCATGGCTCGATCCTCTCAGGTGGGGCGGCGGGGTCCGTGCGAGGACCGTGACGGTCGCGTGGAACGCCCGAGGCGGGCCCGGTCGACCGGACCCGCCTCGGTGCGTGCGCTGCTGGGTGTCAGGCGATGCGCTCGCCGGAGCCCGCGTGGAACAGGTGCTGCTCGTTCGGGCGGATCCGGACGTAGATCGTGTCGCCGATCTTCGGGACCGAGCGGGGGTCGACGCGCACGATGATCTGCGCGTCGCCGGCGCCCGAGTGCACCGCGGCGGCCGCACCGAACTCGTTGGTGAGCGCGCCGTACACGTACGCGTCCGAGCCGAGCTCCTCGACGAGGTTCACGACGACCGGGAACGAGTCCTGCGTGCCCTGCGGCACCGTGTCGAGCGACTCGGGGCGGAAGCCGACCGTGATGTGGCCCTTGTCGTCGTCCGTGAGACGGCCCACGACCTCGCGCGGCAGCGCGAGACGCGACGAGCCGACCGACGCCGCGCCCTCGAGCACGGGGAACGTGCCGATGTTCATGGCGGGCGAGCCGATGAAGCCGGCGACGAACACGTTGGCGGGCGTGTCGTACAGCGCACGCGGCGTGTCGACCTGCTGGAGGATGCCGTCCTTGAGGACCGCGATGCGGTCACCCATCGTCAGGGCCTCGACCTGGTCGTGCGTGACGTAGACGGTCGTGACGCCGAGGCGGCGCGTGAGCGACGCGATCTGCGTACGGGTCTGGACGCGGAGCTTGGCGTCGAGGTTCGACAGCGGCTCGTCCATGAGGAAGACCTGGGGCGAGCGGACGATCGCGCGGCCCATGGCGACGCGCTGACGCTGACCACCCGAGAGGGCCTTCGGCTTGCGGTCGAGGTACTGGGTGAGGTCGAGGATCTTCGCGGCCTCCTCGACGCGCGTGCGGATCTCGGCCTTGGGGGTGCCGGCGATCTTCAGCGCGAAGCCCATGTTGTCCGCCACCGTCATGTGGGGGTACAGGGCGTAGTTCTGGAAGACCATCGCGATGTCGCGGTCCTTGGGCTGCACGTCGGTGACGTCGCGGTCACCGATGAGGATGCGCCCGGCGTTGACGTCCTCGAGGCCCGCGAGCATGCGCAGCGAGGTCGACTTGCCGCAGCCCGAGGGGCCGACGAGGACGAGGAACTCGCCGTCCTCGATGTGGAGGTTGAGGGCGTCCACCGCGGGACGCTCGGTGCCCGGGTAGACCCGGGTCGCGTGGTCGAACGTGACAGTAGCCATGGCGCTACCAATCCCTTCACCGGCAGGTACGTGCCGGACGATCCGT
>JAEYNO010000338.1 GCA_023412515.1 Actinomycetes bacterium | reverse complement strand
CTGCACGAGCGCACCGAGCGGTCCGGCGAGCGCGGCCTCCACGTCGGTGGCGGCACCGCGCCCGACGAGCGCAGCGCCGACGGCCTCGTGCACGGGTGCGAGCGCGGTCTCGTCGAACCCGGCGGCGCCCGCCAGGTGCGCCACGCGCTCCTCGACGGTCCGGCGGGTCGCCTCGGTCGCGCGGTCCGCCTCGCGGCGCATCTCGACGAGCCGCGCCTGCATGCGCTGGTAGACCTCCGTGCCGAAGATCTTCTGGAGCAGCGCGGGCCGCTCCTTCTCGGGGTCCGCACGCAGGAAGCGCGCGAACTCGCCCTGCGGCAGCACGATGGTCTGGACGAACTGCTCACGGTCCAGGCCCACGACGCGCTGGATCTCCGCCCCTGCCTCGTCGAGACGCGCAGAGATCATCTCGCCCGCCGGCTCGTGGTCCAGGCCCACGGCACCGTCGGCGGCGAGCCGCCACAGCCGCACGGACGCCTGCTGCCGGACCGTGCCCGTGCCGCGCTTCTTGGCGCGGTCGAACGCGGGCGTGCGGCGCACGCGGAACCGCCCGGCCCCGACCTCGAACGTCAGGTCGACGAACGACTCCGTCTCGTCGTCGGCGTACGCCGAGCGCACCCGGTCGCCGCTGGACTCGGCCGAGGCGACCTTGCCGTACAGCGCGAACACCACGGCGTCGATCACGGTCGACTTGCCCGCGCCCGTGGGGCCCTCCAGCAGGAACAGCCCGGACGCGCCGAGCTCGGCGAAGTCGATCGTATGACGGCCCGCGAACGGGCCGATCGCCTGGAGCGTGAGGGAGACGAGCTGCATCAGGCGCTCCGCTCCGCTGCCGCGGCGTGCTCGTACGCGGCGCGCAGCACCGCGAGCTCGTCGTCGTCCGGGGGCGATCCCGCGACGTGCGCCACGAAGTCGCACGCCACCTCGACGGGGTCGGCAGCGGACGTGACGGCGCGCAGCGTCGGCCCGGTCGCCGTCTCGGGCGGGCGGTGCTGCACGACGAGCGCGTGCGGCAGCCGGGCGCGCACGCGCGCGTACAGGTCCTGCGGCCGACGCTCGTCGGTCACGACGACCCGGACCCAGTCGTCGACGTGCGCCTCACCTGCCGCGCCGAGCACCTCCTCGAGCGTGCCGGTGACGTCCGCGAGCCGTCGCGGCACGGGCGCGGGCACGAGCTCTGTCCGCACGTCGTCGCCCGACAGGTCGACGAGCACCGACGACTTCGCGTGCCGCTGCTCGGAGAACGAGTACGCCAGGGGCGAGCCGCTGTACCGCATCGTCGTGCCGGCCGGGCCGCTGACGACCTGCGGACCGTGCAGGTGGCCGAGCGCGACGTAGTCCACGCCGCCCAGCACGTCCGACGGCACGTGGTCGACCCCGCCGACCCGGATGTCCCGCTCGGACTCGCTCGCCACTCCCCCGATCACGAACGCGTGCGCCGCGACCACCGACCGCACCGGCCGGGCGCTCGAGCGCGCGGTGAGGTCGGCGCGCACCCGGGCCATCGCCGCGGCGGTCACGGCCTCGTGCGAGCGGGCGAGCGCGGGCGCGCCCGGCTCGACGAGCTGCGTGCGGACCGTGTCCGGGTCGAGGTACGGCAGGCCGTACACGAGAAGCACGCGCCCCTCGGCGTCCGTGACCTCGACCGGCCGGTCGAGCCCCGCGACGCGTGTCCGCAGCGCCACCCGCTCGCGCATGAGCGCCGCGCCGAACCCGAGCCGCGTCGCGGAGTCGTGGTTGCCGGACGTGAGCACGACCGTCGTGAGCTCCGCGAGCCGCGCGAGCGTATCGGACAGGAGCGTGACCGCCTCGACGGGCGGGATCGCGCGGTCGTACACGTCCCCCGCGACGACGACCGCATCGACCTGCTCGGAGCGCACCACGTCGACCAGGTGGTCCAGGTACGCCGCCTGGTGGTCGAGCAGGTCGACCCCGTGCAGCGTCCGGCCCAGGTGCCAGTCGGAGGTGTGCAGCATCCGCATGCGGTGGACGGTATCCGCCGCGTCCGACACGACCGGGAACCGACAGGCGGCGGGCGGGACGCCGGTGCGCCTGCACCAAGTCTTCACGATTTCTCATCCCCCAGGGGGACCCCACGCGACCTGCGCAGACGCCAGGGTTGCTCCCAGTGCGACGGGAGACCCGGCCGACCCGGCGGGGCGTCGCACCTGATGACAGGGGGGTATCTCTCCATGAGCACTCGAACGCGCACGTCCGCCTTCGCGGCGCTCGTCGTCGCGGTGGCCCTGACGGGCTCCTCGATGACCGCCGCCAACGCGGCCGGACCGGGCTCCGCGCCCGCGGCCGCACCCACGGCCGTGAAGGCCGACAAGACGAGCGCCCAGGAGGCTGCTCGCGTCGACTCCGTCACGGCCGACATCGACTGGTTCGACTGCACCAACGTCGTCGGACCCGGCGTGGACTGCGGGACCGTCGACCTGCCGCTGGACTACGACGACCCGACGGGCCCGACGACGTCCGTCGCGCTGCTGCGCTCGCGCGCGACGCAGCCCACCAAGAAGCTCGGCACGCTGTTCGTGAACCCCGGTGGCCCGGGCGGCTCGGCGGTCTCGATGGCCGCGAGCGCCGAGTACTTCCTGCCGCCGGACATCATCAAGCGCTTCGACGTGGTCGGCATCGACCCGCGCGGCACGAACTTCAGCGACAACGTCGCCTGCTGGCGCAACCTCGGCGAGCAGACGAACGCCCTGCTGCCGCTCAACGAGCACGCCTACCCGGTGTCCGTCGCCGAGCGCACCGACTTCATCAACGCCTCGAAGGCGTTCGGCCAGGCCTGCTCGACCACGGGCCAGCCGCTGTCGGCCTCCATGTCCACCGCGAACGTCGCGCGTGACATGGACGTCGTGCGCCGCACGCTCGGCGACTCGAAGCTCACCTACCTGGGCTTCTCCTACGGCACGTACCTCGGCAACGTGTACGCGAACCTCTACCCGGACCGCGTGCGCGCGGTCGTGATCGACGGCGTGGTGGACCCGGCCGGCTGGCAGGGCCGCTCCGCGACCGCGAACATCCCGCAGACGCAGCGCATCGCCTCGGGTGACGGCGCCTGGAAGGCCCTGCGTGAGATCCTCACGCGCTGCGGGAAGAAGGGCCCGAAGTACTGCCACCTCGCACAGCGCAGCTCCGACCCGAAGGCGCTGTTCGACAGGTTCTCCAAGAAGCTCAAGGCCACGCCCATCGACCTGGGCGACGGCTGGGTGCTCGACTACCCGACGGTGATGTCGCTGCTGCTCAGCGACCTCTACAGCAGCGACGCGTGGGTCTGGGTCGACATGGACATCGACGCCCTGATCGAGCTGCAGAAGCACCCGGTGTCGAGCGCCGAGCGCAAGGCGTGGAACGCCGCGAAGAAGCACCTCACGAAGCGCTTCAAGGACTTCGAGGACCTGAAGTCGGCCGACGAGCGCAAGCTCGCCCAGCTCGCGAAGGCGCCCGGGTTCTCCTACCCGTACGACAACAGCCCCGAGGCGTTCCAGTCGGTCCTGTGCACCGACGGCCTGAACCCCGCCGACGCGTCCGCCTGGGTCCAGGCGGGCCGGAACGCGGAGACGACCGGTGGCGGCTTCGGCCAGCTGTGGACGTGGGCCTCGTCGCCGTGCGCGTCGAAGACGTGGACCGCCAAGGACGAGGACTCCTACCGCGGCGGCTTCTCGGCCGCCACGTCCGCCCCGGTCCTGGTCATCGGCAACAAGTGGGACCCGGCGACCAACTACCGCGGCGCGTACAAGGCCGCCAAGCTCCTGAAGAACTCGGCGTTCATCTCGAGCGACAGCTGGGGCCACACCGCGTACGGCTCCTCGACCTGCGTCGACACCGCCGTGACGAACTACATCATCAGCGGCAAGGCCTCGTTCACGACGAAGACCTGCAAGGGTGCGCAGCCGTTCGCCTGGAAGATCGACTCGGGTGAGTCGGAGTCGGTGAGGCTCGGTCACGTCAAGGGCCGCGCGCCGATCACGCCGCCGGTCCCGGGCAGCCTCCCGCACCTGTGAGGCACCTGATCAGGGCCTCATGAGGGCCTGACGGATCCCGACGGGGGTCGCGACGTCCGCGTCGCGGCCCCCGTCGTACGTCTGCGTCCGGGACGGGCACGACGCGCGTCGGGGTTCAGTCCGTCGCGGCGTCCTGCGTGACGTCGGCGACGGTCGCCCCCAGGGCGCGCGCCAGCTCGTCGCCGTCCACGGTCGCGGCCACCCCGTGCGCACCCGCACCGATCGAGACCCGCCGACCCCGCACGCGCTCGTCGGCCACCACGGGCCACGCCGTGATCGAGCCGAACGGCGTGATCGTCCCGCGCTCGTACCCGGTGACGTCGAGCGCGGTCGCCGCGTCCGGCAGCGACAGCCGGGACACGCCCAGCAGCGCGCGCAGCTTGGGCCACGAGATCGCGCGGTCGCCGGTGACCAGCACGAACAGGTAGTCGTCGTCGCCGCGCCGCACGACGAGGGACTTCACGATGTCCCCCGGCGTGACCCCGCGCACCTGCGCGGCCTCCTCGAGCGAGCGCACCGGCCCGTGCTTCGTGATCTCGAACTCGATCCCCGACGCCTCGAGCGCCGCGAGCGCCCGGCGCTCTCCGTCCAGCCCACCCATGACCCCACCTCACCACACGGTCCGGGCCCACGCGACGGCCGGCGAGCAGCGGCCCGCCACGGGCCCGTCGAGCCGGGCCGACGAGAATGCGCGGGCGCTCGTGGCGACAGACCTGGGAGGATGGGACGTCGTGACCACCGACCAGCCCCAGCACCCGGACCGCGCGGACCGTCCCCGCCGCGCGCCCGGTCGCCCGGGCGAACCGTCGGCGCAGCGCCGCCCACGGCGTGGTGCGGCCCGCCGGGCGGACGGGGGCACGGAGCAGCAGGGCACGGGCGCGGCACGACGAGCACGCGCGGCCCAGGCCCGTGCGGCCGCCGTCCTCCCCCCGATCACCTACCCCGCCGAGCTGCCGGTCAGTGCGCGCCGCGAGGACATCGCCGCCGCGATCCGCGACCACCAGGTCGTCGTCGTCGCGGGTGAGACCGGCTCGGGCAAGACGACGCAGCTGCCGAAGATCGCGCTCGAGCTCGGCCGCGGACGCGCGGGGCAGATCGGCCACACCCAGCCGCGGCGCATCGCGGCGCGCAGCGTCGCCGAGCGCATCGCGCAGGAGATCGGCACGCCGCTCGGCGAGCTCGTCGGGTACCAGGTGCGGTTCACGGACACCTCGAGCGAGCACACGCTCGTCAAGGTGATGACCGACGGCATCCTGCTCGCGGCGATCCAGCGCGACCCGCTGCTGCTCGCGTACGACACGCTGATCATCGACGAGGCGCACGAGCGGTCGCTCAACATCGACTTCCTGCTCGGGTACCTCACGCGTCTGCTGCCGCGCCGCCCGGACCTCAAGGTGATCATCACCTCGGCGACGATCGACTCGGCGCGCTTCGCACGGCACTTCGCGAGCGCCCCGACGCCCGAGCACCCCGAGGGTGTGCCGGCTCCGGTCGTCGAGGTCACGGGCCGCACGTACCCGGTCGAGGTGCGGTACCGCCCGCTGTCGCCGGACGCGCTGGGCGTCGGCGACGAGGACGACCTCGACGAGCCGGACGAGCGCACCGGCCGCCGCGCCCCGTCGTCGTCCCGGGGCGACGCACGGGGACGCGGTGCACGCGCGTCGGCCGCGGCCTCGTCGCCCCGTGGACCGGCCCGCCAGCCCGTCCGCGAGCGCGACCTCATGACGGGCATCACCGAGGCGGTCGACGAGCTGTGCGCGCAGGGGCCGGGCGACATCCTGGTGTTCCTGTCCGGCGAGCGGGAGATCCGTGACGCGGCCGACGCGCTGCGCGCCTCGCTCGGCACGCGCGTCACCGACCCACGCCACCCGCAGGCCGTCGAGCTGCTGCCCCTGTACTCGCGGCTGTCCGCGGCCGAGCAGCACCGCGTGTTCGCGTCGCACGCGGGCCGCCGCGTGGTGCTCTCGACGAACGTCGCGGAGACGTCGCTGACCGTCCCGGGCATCCGGTACGTGGTGGACCCGGGTACCGCGCGCATCAGTCGCTGGTCGAAGGCGACGAAGGTGCAACGGCTGCCGATCGAGCCGATCAGCCAGGCGTCGGCGAACCAGCGCTCGGGGCGGTGCGGCCGTGTGGCCGACGGCATCGCGATCCGGCTGTACTCGCAGGAGGACTTCGAGCGTCGCGACCGGTTCACCGAGCCGGAGATCCTGCGCACGTCGCTCGCGTCCGTGATCCTGCAGATGATCGCGGTGGGCGTCGCGGCGACCCCCGAGGACGTCGTCGACTTCCCGTTCGTCGACCCGCCCGATGTGCGGGCGGTGCGCGACGGCGTGCAGCTCCTGACCGAGCTCGGCGCGATCGAGACGGGCGCCGGCGGGACGCGGCTCACCGAGACGGGCCGCGCGCTCGCGCTGCTGCCCGTCGACCCGCGGCTCGCGCGCATGGTCGTGGAGGCCGCGCGGCGCGGGGTGCTGCGCGAGGTCGTCGTCGTCGCGGCCGCCCTGTCCATCCAGGACCCGCGCGAACGGCCGGCCGACGAGCGCGAGAAGGCCGACGCGCTGCACGCGCGGTTCGCCGACCCGACGTCCGACCTGCTGTCGTACCTCAACCTGTGGACCTACCTGCGCGAGCAGCAGCGCGAGCTGTCCGGCAACGCGTTCCGCCGGCTGTGCCGCAGCGAGCACCTCAACTACCTGCGCGTGCGTGAGTGGCAGGACGTGGTGACGCAGCTCAAGGACCTGGCCAAGCAGCTCCCGGGGGCGGACCGTTCGCGGGGCCGCGGCGAGCTCGGCACTGCGGAGCCAGTTCGGCAGTCTGGACTGCCGAGCTCGCGCGAGACTGCCGAGCTCGCCGGGGGCGCACCCGCCGGCGCCGCTCCCGGCGGGACCTCGGGCCAGGCCGACGAGCAGGCGGGCGGCGGGCCGCGGCGCGGCGAGCTGCGCCAGGAGTGGGACGCCGACGCGATCCACCGCTCGGTGCTGTCCGGGCTGCTCTCGCACGTGGGCATGCAGGAGGCCACCGAGGTCGCCGCGCCCGCTCGTCGTGGCGACAAGCGCCCCCAGGGCAAGCCCGACCGCCGCGGCCGCAACGAGTTCCTGGGCGCGCGCGGCGCGCGGTTCGCGATCTTCCCCGGCTCGGGCCTGGCCAAGAAGCCGCCCGCGTGGGTCATGGCCGCCGAGCTCGTCGAGACGTCCCGCCTGTGGGCGCGCGACGTCGCGCGGATCGACCCCGCGTGGGCCGAGGAGCTCGGCGCGCACCTGGTCAAGCGCACGTACTCCGACCCGGCCTGGTCCACCAAGCAGGGCGCCGCGACGTGCACCGAGCGTGTGCTGCTGTACGGGCTGCCGGTCGTCGCGGGGCGTCGCGTGCTGTACGCGAAGGTCGACCCGGAGGCCGCGCGCGAGCTGTTCATCCGGCACGCGCTCGTGCAGGGCGAGTGGACCACGCACCACCAGTTCTTCCACGAGAACCGGCGTCTGCTCGCCGAGGCGGGCGAGCTCGCCGCCCGCGCGCGCCGCGCGGACCTCCTGGCGGACGAGGACGAGCTGTTCGACTTCTACGACGAGCGGGTCCCGGACGACGTCGTCTCCGCACGGCACTTCGACCAGTGGTGGAAGACCGCGCGCCGCCGCGACCCGGACCTGCTCACCTTCTCGCGCGAGCTGCTCGTCTCGTCGGACGCCGGCGCGATCGACGAGTCGTCGTTCCCGTCGCGCTGGCCGCAGGGGGACCTGTCGCTCCCGCTGACCTACCAGTTCGAGCCGGGCACCGAGGCCGACGGCGTCACCGTGCACATCCCGCTCGCGCAGCTCCCCCGGCTCACCCCCGACGGGTTCGGCTGGATGGTCCCGGGTCTGCTCGACGAGCTCGTCGTCGCGACGATCCGCGCCCTGCCCAAGCCCGTGCGCGTGCAGCTCGTCCCCGCACCCGACGTGGGCAGCGCTGTCGCGCAGTGGCTGCGCGCGCACACCGCGTCCTGGTCCGACACGGTGCGCGCGGGCGATGCCGCGCCCTCGTTCCACGACGCGTTCCGCTCCGCCGTCCGGGCCGTGCGGGACGTCGATGTGCCCGCGGACGCGTTCGACGACGAGCGCCTGCCCGCGCACCTGCGGATGACGTTCCGGGTCGTCGGCGACCGTGGTGGTGTGGTCGACGAGGGCAAGGACCTCGCCGCGCTGCAGCACCGGCTCGCCGACCGCGCGCAGGACGCCGTCGACACGGCGGTCAAGGCCGCGCTGCGGCAGGCCATGCGCGAGGCGGGGCTGACGACCGAGCCCGCGCGTCCCACGCCGCGGGGTCGCGGCCGCGAGTCCGTCGAGGGTGCGGCCCCGGGTGGGTACGCGAGCCGCACCTCGTCGGGGACGGGTTCGTCGGGAACGGGTTCGTCGGACGTGGCGACGCTCGCCGAGAGCGTGACGCGGACGGGCCTGACGACCTGGCCCGACGACCTGACGCTCCCCGAGGTGGTCGAGGTCCGGTCGGGAGCGACGATCGTGCGCGCGTACCCGTCGCTCGTCGAGGAGCGCGCCGGCGGGGCGTCCTCGGTGTCCGTCCGGACCCTGGCCGACGAGTCCGCGCGGCCCGCCACCGCGCGCGCCGGGCTGCGCCGCCTGCTCCTGCTCGACGTCGGGCTCCCGGCAGGCCGTGTGACGTCCCGGTGGACGGGTGCGCAGGCGCTCGCGCTCGCCGCGAACCCGTACCCGAGCCGCGAGGCGCTCGTCGAGGACGTGCAGCTCGCCGCGATCGACGCGCTCGTCGACGAGCACCTGCGCACGCGCCCGGCGGACGACGGCCGCTCGCCCCAGGACATCCGCACGCCCGCCGACTACGCCGCGCTGCGCACCTACCTGCGCGACCGGCTCGAGGACCGCGTGCACGCGCTCGTCGGGACGCTCGTGGACGTGCTCACCGCGTGGCGCGAGCTCGAGGTCGAGCTCAAGGGCACGACGAGCCTCGCGCTGCTGGCCACCGCGTCGGACGTGCGGACCCAGGCCGCGGGGCTGGTGCACGCGGGCTTCGTCGTCGAGACCGGGACGCAGCGCCTGGTGCACCTGCCGCGCTACCTGCGGGCGGCGCGCTACCGGTTGACCAAGGCCGCCGAGAACCCCGCACGCGACGCGGACCTCGCGTGGCAGGTCCACGACCTGGAGAACGCGCTCGCGGCCGCGGCGGGGGCCGACCCGGCGCAGGTCGCGGCGGTGCGGTGGCAGCTCGAGGAGCTGCGCGTGAGCCTGTTCGCGCAGCAGCTCGGCACACCCACGCCCATCTCGCCCCAACGCATCCGCAAACAGCTCGCCACCCTCACCTGACCCGGCCCTGCTCCGGCCGCCGCACGCCAGACCGGAGCAGCCGCGGGTCCCCCCCCCGCTGCGGTCGAAGCGCGCGCGGGCTGACGGCCGACCCGTCGTCGTCCACAGGTCACCGCGCAGGGCTCCCGCGTGTGGGCGCGGCACGGCAGACTCCCCCGCATGGACGACACCGCGACGGTCGGCACCCCGCCCGCCCCACCCGCCCTCGCCGAGCCGACAGGTGCCGTGCCGACGGACCGGCCCGTCGTGGTCGGGCGGTGCTTCGGCGACGGGGACCCGCTGTACGAGCGGTATCACGACGAGGAGTGGGCCGTCCCGGTGCACGGCGAGGAGGCGCTGTTCGAGCGCATCGCGCTCGAGGGGTTCCAGTCCGGTCTGTCGTGGATCACCGTGCTGCGCAAGCGCGAGTCGTTCCGTGCGGCGTTCGCGGGCTTCGACCCGACCGTGGTCGCCGGGTACGACGAGCACGACGTCGAGCGCCTGCTGGGCGACGCAGGCATCGTGCGCAACCGGCAGAAGATCGAGGCGACGATCGCCAACGCGCGGGCCCTGCTCGCGCTGCACGAGTCCGGCCGGACGCTGGACACGTTGTTCTGGTCGTTCGCACCCGACCGCACGCAGCGCGTCCGGCCGACGACGTGGGCGGACGTGCCGGCCGCGACCGCCGAGTCGCGGGCGCTCGCACGCGAGCTCAAGTCGCTCGGGTTCCGGTTCGTCGGCCCGACCACCGCGTACGCGGCGATGCAGGCGTGCGGGCTGGTCGACGACCACCTGGCGTCCTGCCCCTCGGCGGCGTCGACCGCCTGAGCAGCACCGTCGCTGCAGGGCACCGTGGCCGGCCGACGGTGAGAAGTAGTTGCCCTGGGAGACAGGCTCCGGTGCACCGTCCGAACGGAGGTCGAGCGCCCGGGTGCTCCGCGCGGGTGAACGGCGCGCCGGGACTTCGCCTCGTCGAGGCGCGCGGCTACAGTTCCGCGCATGACCGACATGCCCGAACCCGACGCCCGGCTCGACGCCGTGCTCGGCGCTCGGGAGGCCCTCGGTGAGGTCCAGGCGCCGGACGCCAACGTCCTCGAAGCCGTCGAGGCCGGCCTGCTCTCCTTCGGCGCCGGCGCTCTGACCTGGGGCGAGATCCCCCACCAGCGGCCGCGCCCGCTCGCCTGACCTTCGGCTCCGGCGGCGCGACCGCTCCTGCCGTCCTCCAGGCCGGCTACCCGGCGGCACGCGGCGGCCCCGCCCGGTGTCCGCTCCGCGACCCTGCCGTCTCGCCACGTGAGAAATCGTGGTCAGCATGTGGGCTCCCGGCCTACGATCCCGTCAACCATCCAGAGCGGCCGAGAGACCTGGCTCGTCGACGCCGCAGCAACCCCCCTCCGCGACGAGGGTGTGGGTGCTTCCGCCAGGACCGATGGAGTCGAGATGTCGCAGACCCTGTGTCTGATCGGACCGCTGGCGTGAGCGCCGCGACCGTGCACCCGCCCGTGGCGCAGCCGCGGCCCGCCGGAGCGCCCGCCGACGGCGCGAGCGGCGAGCCGCGCACGAGCGCCTCGTCCGGCACCCACGTGGCGCCCGAGCCGCGCCCCCTGGGCACGCTCGACCGCCCGACGCTCTCGTTCGAGTTCTTCCCGCCCCGCAACCCGCAGGCCGCACCGCGTCTGTGGGAGACCGTGCGCCAGCTCGAGTCGCTCCACCCGGACTTCGTCTCGGTGACGTACGGGGCGTCGGGCAAGACGCGGGAGACCTCGCGCGCGTTCGTCTCGCGCCTGCTGCGCGAGACGTCGTTGTCCCCCATCGCGCACCTCACGTGCGTGGGGACGAGCCGGGACGAGATCACGACGATCGTCGAGGAGTTCCTCGACGAGGGCGTGCGCTCGTTCCTCGCGCTGCGCGGCGACCCGCCCGCGGGCCAGACCGACTGGCAGGCGCACCCCGAGGGCCTGGAGACGGCGAGCGAGCTCGTCGGGCTCCTGCGGGACATCGAGTCCCGCCGCTGCGGCGCGAGCCCGGCGCAGGCCGTGCGCGCCCGGGTCCGTCCGCTGTCCGTCGCGGTCGCCGCCTTCCCGCGCGGCAACGCAGCGACGGGCGGCACGCGCGCGCAGGACGTCGCGTCCCTGCTGGCCAAGCAGGAGGCCGGCGCGGACTTCGCGATCACGCAGGTGTTCTACGACGCCGAGGCGTACCTGGGCCTGGTGGCCGAGGCGCGCGACGCGGGCGTCGTCATCCCGATCATCCCGGGCATCATCCCGCTCACCGACCCCGCCCGGCTGCTGCGCACGCAGGAGCTCACGGGCGTCCCGGTGCCGCGGGACCTGCTGGACGCGCTGGGCGCGGCGGACGACCCGCTGACGCAGCACCGCATCGGCACCCGCGCGGGCGTCGACCTCGTCAAGGGCATCCTCGACGGCGGCGCACCCGGCGTGCACGTCTACACGTACAACAAGCACGAGGCCGCGCTCGACCTGCTCGAGGGCGCGCAGCTGGACGGCAAGGCCCGCTGACGCGGCCCGTCCACGTCCCCCGAAACCCCGCACCACCACGACACGAAGGCTGGACCCTGATGAGCGAGACCCCGCAGTTCCCGACCGGCTCCGTGCTCGGCTACCCGCGCATCGGGCCGCGCCGCGAGCTCAAGAAGGCCATCGAGGCGTTCTGGGCCGGCCGGTCGACGGCCGACGAGGTCGAGGCGACCGCCGCCCAGCTGCGTCGCCGGACGCGCGACCGCCTCGTCGAGCTGGGTCTGCCGAAGAACGCGCCCGCGATCCCGAGCGCGTTCTCGTTCTACGACCACGTGCTCGACGCGAGCGCGGTCGTCGGCGCGATCCCCGCGCGCTTCGCGGACCTCGTCGGCGAGGACGGCTCGCTCGACCTCGCGGGCTACTCGACGGTCGCGCGCGGCCGCGGCGACGACCTGCCGCTCGAGATGACCAAGTGGTTCGACACCAACTACCACTACCTGGTCCCCGAGATCGGGCCGGGCACGACGTTCCGCTACGCGTCGGACCGCCCGGTCGCCGAGTTCGCCGAGGCGCTCGCCGACGGCGTGCTCACGCGGCCCGTCGTCGTGGGCCCGGTGACGTTCCTCGCGCTCGCGAAGCCGACCGAGGACGCGCCCGCGGACTTCCACCCGCTCGACCGCCTCGACGACCTGCTGCCGGTCTACGCACGCCTGCTCACCGGGCTCGCCGCCGCGGGCGCGACGTGGGTGCAGCTCGACGAGCCCGCGCTCGTCTCCGACTCGATCGGCGTCGACGCCGCGGTGCTGGCCGACGCCACGACCCGCGCCTACCGCGCGCTCGCGAGCGAGCTCGCGCGTCCCGAGCGGCCCGCGATCCTCGTCGCGGCGCCCTACGGCGACCTGGGTGCGGCGCTGCCCGTGCTCGCGGCCACCGACGTCGAGGGCCTCGCGATCGACCTTGTGCGCGGCGACGTGCCCTCGGTCGCGGTGCCCGGCCTGGCCGGTAAGACGCTCGTCGGCGGCGTGGTCGACGGCCACAACGTCTGGCGCGCGGACCTCGACGCCAAGCTCACGGTGCTCGAGGGGCTCGGCGACCTCGGCGCGGCCGCCGTCGCGGTCGGCACGTCGACGTCGCTGTTCCACGTGCCGCACACGCTCGACGACGAGCCCGCGCTCGACCGCACGCTCGTGCAGTGGCTCGCGTTCGCCGACGAGAAGGTCCGCGAGGTCGCGACGCTCGCGCGGGGCCTGACCGAGGGCCGCGACGCGGTGCGTGACGAGCTGGGCGCGGCGTCCGACGCGGTGCGCAGCCGCGCCACGGCCCCCGGGGTCGTGCGCCCCGAGGTCCGGGAGCGTGCCGCCGCGCTCACCGACGACCAGTTCCGCCGCGGTCCGTTCGCGGCACGCAAGGCCGCGCAGGCCGAGCGCCTGCAGCTGCCCGCGCTGCCGACCACGACGATCGGCTCGTTCCCGCAGACGCCCGAGATCCGCAAGGCCCGTGCGGCGTTCGGCAAGGGCGAGCTGTCGGCGGCCGAGTACGAGGACGAGATGAAGGCGGAGATCCGCCGGGTCGTCGAGCTGCAGGAGCGCATCGGCCTGGACGTGCTGGTGCACGGCGAGCCCGAGCGCAACGACATGGTGCAGTACTTCGCGGAGAACCTCGACGGGTTCGCGGTCACGCAGAACGGCTGGGTGCAGTCGTACGGCTCGCGCTGCACGCGCCCGTCGATCCTGTGGGGCGACGTGTCGCGGCCCGCACCCATCACGGTCGGGTGGACCACGTACACGCAGTCGCTCACCGACAAGCCCGTCAAGGGCATGCTCACGGGCCCCGTGACGATCCTCGCGTGGTCGTTCGTGCGTGACGACCAGCCGCTGGGCGACACCGCGAACCAGGTGGCGCTCGCGCTGCGCGACGAGATCGCGGACCTCGAGGCCGCGGGCATCGGCATCGTGCAGGTCGACGAGCCGGCGCTGCGCGAGCTGCTGCCGCTGCGCGAGAAGGACCACGCGGCGTACCTCGACTGGTCGGTGCGCTCGTTCCGCCTCTCGACGGCCGGCGTGCGCCCGGACACGCAGATCCACACCCACCTGTGCTACTCGGAGTTCGGCGAGATCATGGACGCGATCGACGGCCTCGACGCGGACGTCACGAGCATCGAGGCGGCCCGCTCGAAGATGGAGATCCTCGGCGACATCGCGGCGGCGGGCTACCCGCGCGCCGTCGGCCCGGGCGTGTACGACATCCACTCGCCGCGCGTGCCGTCGCAGGCCGAGGTCACCGAGCTGCTCACCGAGGCGGTCCGCACCATCGACGTCGACCAGCTCTGGGTGAACCCGGACTGCGGCCTCAAGACCCGCCGCTACGAGGAGGTCACGCCCTCGCTCGAGCACCTCGTCGAGGCGACCCGCACGGTCCGCGCGACGCTCTGACGCCGCGCGCGTCCGGGCACCCGCCCGGACCGCGACCCCGAGGCCCCGGCCCCCGCACGCGCGGGCGCCGGGGCCTCGCGGCGACCCCCGCACGGACCTCGGCTAGCGTGCCGGGCATGGGATCGCCGTTCGACGTCACGCCCGACGAGCTGCGTCGGCGCACCTCGCTCAAGTGGCACACGTACGAGCCGGACGTGCTGCCCGCGTTCGTCGCCGAGATGGACGTCCGGCCACCCGAGGCGGTGGTCGACGCGGTGCACCGCGCCATGACGACCGGCGACACGGGGTACGAGGCCGAGCCGACCAGCCCGCAGGGCACCGCGTACGCGGAGGCGTTCGCTGACTTCGCGGCCCGGCGGCAGGGCTGGGACGTGCCGGTCGAGCGCACGCGGCTCGTGCCCGACGTCATGCTGGGCGCCGTCGAGGTGCTGCGCCTGGTGACCGAGCCCGGCGACGGCGTCGTCATCAGCCCGCCGGTCTACCCGCCGTTCCGCGCGTTCGTCGAGCACGCGGACCGGCGCGTGGTCACCGCTCCTCTGACATCCGCGGGGCGGCTCGACCTCGACGCGCTGGACCGCGCGTTCGCGGGTGCCCGCGCGTACCTGCTGTGCCACCCGCACAACCCGACGGGCACGCTGCACACGGCCGACGAGCTGCGCGCGCTGGGCGAGCTCGCCGCGCACCACGGCGTGCGGGTCGTCGCGGACGAGATCCACGCGCCGCTCGTGGTGGGCCACGAGCCGTTCGTGCCGACCACCACCGTGATCCCCGACGCGATCGCGCTGCACTCGGCGTCCAAGGCGTTCCACCTCGCCGGGCTCAAGGCCGCGATCGCCGTGCCGGGGCCGGCGGCGCGCGACCTGGAGCGGCTGCCCGAGATCGTGCGGCACGGCGTCAGCCACGTCGCGTCGATCGCGCACCAGGCCGCGTACCGCGCGGGCGACGCGTGGCTCGACGACGTGCGCGCAGCGATCCGCGCGAACGGCGACCGCACGGCCGCCGTCCTCGCGGAGCGGCTGCCGCAGGCCCGCTGGGACCGCCCGGCCGCCACCTACTTCGCGTGGCTCGACCTGCGCGCGACGCCCGCGGTGGTCG
>JAEYNO010000432.1 GCA_023412515.1 Actinomycetes bacterium | reverse complement strand
GCGCCGGGCCGCGCGCAGCAGCCGGAAGCCGGCGGTCGCGGCCAGCACCCACCCGGCCGTGACGACCGCGGGGTCGAGCACCTGGTGGCGCACGTCGACCCGCCCGCGTCGCGAGCGCAGACCGCCGTGCGTCAGCTCGGCCGCGACGCCGGTCTGCGTGAGGGGCTGGTCGGGGCGTGTCGTGAGGAAGGACGCGAGGTGGCTCTCGACGGCGTCGAGCCGGTCGCCGGCGAGCAGCAGGAGCCAGTGCGCGGCGCGCGCCTCGCTGAAACGCTCGTAGGCGAGCCGCCGGACGACGCCCGACGCGCCCTTCAGCGGGGCGGCGGTGCCGAAGACGGGTGTCAGGCGCTCGTGCTCGATCGACCGTTCGCGCGGGCGGGTCTCCTCCTGCTGCTCGGGCAGGTCCCAGTGCGCGCCGGTGGGCAGGTCGCGGACCTCGCGCGGGACGGCGGGCCGGTCGGCGGGGTCGAGGTCGGTGCCCCACCCGGGGATGCGGGCGCGCAGCTCCTCGGGCGTCGACGGCAGCGGGGGCTTGTCGGCGGTGTACGGCACGGGGTCCTCCTGTCGTGCGGCGGTCTCGGGCGGTGACGGGTGAGGTCGGGTCAGTCGGTCCCGGTGACGAGCAGCGGCTTGATGCAGCCGTCGAGCTTCGCGGAGAAGACGTGGTACGCCTCCGCGACGTCGTCGAGCGCGAAGCGGTGCGTGACGACGTCGCGCGGGCGAAGGTGCCCGGCGCGGATGTGCTCGAGCAGTCGGGGCCACTGGCGCTTCACGGGTGTCTGGTTCATGCGCAGCGTGAGGCCCTTGTTCATGGCGTCGCCGAACTTCACGGCGCTGAACATGGGGCCGTAGGCGCCCATCACGGACACGGTGCCGCCCTTGCGGACGGCGTCGATCGCCCAGTTGAGGGCGACGGGCGACCCGCCCTGGAGCTTGAGCGTCGCGCTCGTGACGTGCTGCAGCAGGTGGCCGTCCGCCTCGGCGCCGACGGCGTCGACGACGCGGTCCGCGCCGAGCCCGTCGGTCGTGCGCTTGAGCGCGACGACGACGTCGCGGTGCTCGCGGAAGTCGACGGTCTCGGCGAACGCGAACTCGCGGGCCTTCTCAAGCCGCTCGGGCACGTGGTCGACCACGATGACGCGCCCGGCGCCCATGAGCCAGGCCGAGCGCGCCGCGAACAGGCCGATGGGTCCGGCGCCGAGGACGACGACCACGTCGCCCTCCTCGACGTCCGCGAGCTGCGCGCCGAAGTAGCCGGTGGCGAGCGCGTCCGTGCAGAGCACGGCGTCCTCCTCGTGCAGCCAGTCGGGCAGCACCATGGGCCCGACGTCCGCGAACGGCACGCGCACGTACTGCGCCTGCCCGCCGTCGTAGCCGCCGGCGGTGTGCGAGTAGCCGTAGATGCCGCCCACCGCCGTCGCGTTCGGGTTGACGTTGTGGCAGTTGGAGTACAGGCCGCGGGCGCAGAAGAAGCACGTGCCGCAGAAGACGTTGAAGGGCACCATGACGCGGTCGCCGACGGACAGGTGCTGCACCGACGGGCCGACCTCGTGGACCACGCCGACGAACTCGTGGCCGAACGTCGTGCCGACCCGCGTGTCGGGCATCATGCCGTGGTAAAGATGCAGGTCGGAGCCGCAGATCGCGGCGGTCGTGACCCGCAGGATCGCGTCGTTCGGGTGCTCGACCCGGGGGACGTCCTTCTCCTCGACGCGCACCTTGTACGGTCCGCGGTACACCATCGCTCGCACTCGTGGCACCTCCTCGTCGGTCGCGTCCGAGCCTCACACCGGGCTCCGGCGGGTGCGCGCTGGGAGCCCGAACCCACGACGCCGGGGACGGGAGCCCCGTCCCCGGCGTCGCGTCGGGTCACTCGGTCGAGAGCGCGTCCTTGATCTTGCCCGTGGCCTTCTCGACGACGTTCGGCTGCGGCGTCGTGCCGTAGAACCGCGGGTCGGGCTGCGTGGGCGGCGGCATGGGCACGCCGGCGGGCGGCTCCGCGACGTAGGTGAACTCGCCGAGCCCGTCGGGCGTCGGGCCGGATGCCCACGAGCCCTTGTCGGCGTCGGCGCCGTCGGAGAAGTTGATGTACTGGTAGGACACCTCGCGGTGCTCCTCGTCGAGCGGGAAGTTGCTGGGCACGGGCATCCCCTCCAGGCCCTCCTCCTGCAGCTCGCGGGCCGCGGCGAGCCACTGGTTCTGGTGCATCGTGTCCCGCGCGAGCAGGAACGCGAGCAGGTCGCGCACGCCGTGGTCGTCGGTCATGTGGTAGAGCCGGGCGACCTGGACGCGACCCTGCATCTCGGCGTTGGCGTTGGCCGTGAAGTCGGCGAGCAGGTTGCCGCTGGCCGTGATGTAGCCCGCGCTCCACGGGTTGCCCATCGAGTCGACCGGGCGCGCGCCGGCGCCGGCGACGATCGCGTGCTGCAGGTCGGTCCCGCCGATGACGGCCGCGACGGTCGGGTCCTGCTGGATCGCGTCCTCGGTGACTCCCACCGGCGCCTTCTCCAGGAGCTGGGCGATCATGGTCGCGAGCATCTCGACGTGGCCGAACTCCTCGGCGCCGATGCCGTACAGCAGGTCGCGGTACTTGCCGGGCAGGTGGGTGTTCCACGACTGGAAGCCGTACTGCATGGCCACGGTGATCTCGCCGTACTGGCCGCCCAGCACCTCCTGCAGCTTGCGCGCGTAGACGGCGTCGGGCTTGTCCGGGCTGGCCTTGTGCTGGAGCTCCTGGCGGTGGAAGAACATGGGTGACCTCCGCGCCCCGGGCGTGCCGGGGCGTCACGTGACGGTGGGTGTGCGTGCCACGGTCACGTGCGGGAGCCATCGGCGGCCCCCCGGTGACCGGGATGGCGCCGACGGGCTTCTTCCGCCGGTGCGAGGACGGGGCCGTCGTGCCCCGCCGCTCTCGACGCTAGGCGGGGCGCCGCCGTCCCGCGCGCCCAGGCGCCGAACCCGCAGGCCGCGGCGGCGCCCGCCACGACGACGCAGGGGGCCGCC